>JAITIT010000039.1 GCA_031279295.1 Holosporales bacterium
AAGAGGGGGTGAGTACCATGAACATGATAGAGAGGTGGAGAGGTTATCACCTGTGGTGATGATGGATGAGGTAGAGATAGGTGATGAGGATGAGGTAGTAGAGAGGGGATGTTATGTAGAGAAGATACAGAAAGTAGATACATTACAAGAGATGCTACGTAGGTATGAGAGGCTGAGTAGAGAGATACTGAGAACAGTGGCTATGGCCGATGCGCGGGAGGAGACACTACGAAGAATTCGCACTATGGTCGATTGGTGCGGCAGCATGCACCTACTTAGAGAGCAAGTGATAGAGCGCATCTACGACACAACATGGACCATCAATGGTGAGCCAGTTATGGGACGCACGTCTGGGTGGAGATGGTATGAGATGAAAGGAGGAGCGGAAGCAACTCACATGGTTGGAAGTCATACAACAGTAGTAACAAATGCATACGCCGCAAGCAGGGATGCACCGCTGCAGTGGGCATCTATCATCTATACTCATGAAACCTCACAAGGAGGCTACACAATACGAAATCCACAGAGGTATCCGCAGACGGTGTGGATGTACGACAGATTGCACATCCCTCTGCTTCCTGAATACAGAAGAGCGGAAATGGTGGTAGTTGCATACTATGGCGACGGTAACTACAGTCAATCTCCCTCCTGGATGACAGCTGATGGCGGAAGTGTAACGGGGATCGCGATATACACATACGACTCGATGCCAGGCACTCCGTACAGCGGCTTCAATGCACTGCTAAAGCTCCCAGTGAGCACCGCACTTGGAACTGTGATAAATGATCCGGGTGACGGATATACACTTGGAGTGCCACCTGGTATGCGATGGAGAGCCATCGTAGGTGAGTACGTGGCTCCGTAATGGAGGCGTACTAACGTCTGGCTAGAATCAGAGCCCCTGTGAGCATGGTTAGCAGTGGCATGATACATGTTGCAATCTGATCCTGCATATGGCCGTGTGCACTAAGTGCAATGATGACATTATTGAGGAAATATATCGGGAAGGCAGCGGCTAACAGAGACGCTACCTTCACCGAGTATCGCTTTGAATCCCGCGCGTTGTAGTTGGTGCATGCGGCCGTTGCCAGGACGATGAACGCGGCCATCTGCAGGATCGATGACAACCTCATGAACCAGTTGATCCTATATCGCGCACCTGAAAGCCCTGCATGCTCCAGCATATCAATGTATTTTCCCATGCTCCAAAACGATATTCCAGCTGGGTTCGTAGCCATCTTATCTATCTTTGCGATACTGATCGTGGTAGGAATTTTCATTTGATCCAGAGTCTTCTCCATACCATCTGCCGTTGCTACAGTCGTCTTCCCAAGCACCCACTGCCCATCTATAATCATGGCTGATCTGGAGTATATAGACTGCACCAATTCGTTCATATCATTAAACTCGAACAACCTAACGTGTAAGAACTTCCCTGTGTTGACATCGAACGATGATGTGTTTATGATGTACGACTTATAGCCATAAGCATCTCTTAACCATACACCTCTGTTGGTAATTACGAGGTCTCTACTAGGCTTACGGAATTTGGCTACGATCTTTGAGTTGAGCGAAATCACCATATTAGTAGAGTGCGCGGCAAATAGGTCCAAGACGGTAATGTAAAAGCCTCCGAGTAACGAAGCTCCGATCAGCAGAGCCTTTAGTATATCAAAGGTAGTCGTGCCCATGATCTTCATCGCCGTCAGCTCAAGCTTCCAGTGCATTATTGTGAAGAACAGGATTGAAGCCAAAAATACTACGAATGGGAAGAACGAGAACACGCTGATTGCCGTGTGATACGCCGTCAATTCCAAGACTGTTCCCCATGAGATATTCATGCTATTCGAAAAGTAGCGTCTGATCACCTCCATGAGTTCTAGCATTGATATAATGAACGCGAGGCAGAGTGTTACTGCTACGAACATCTTGAAAAACGACCTCATGATGTAGCGTGGTAAAATCACAGTCGGTCTCATCGAACGCTCCTTCTGACAAAGTGTATACTCAAGATCATGATTACCAAAGCAACAGCGACGTAGTTAATCAATACAAACTCATTGCACCTCGTTGTAATGTTTTTGGCTATCAAGAAACACACCTGATTGAACGCACCAAACGCGAAGCACTTCACAACATCAATTCTCCTTTCGCCGCGTCCTACCGGCTTCAACAGCAGTAGTCCTATGATAAGAGCATTGATAATTGTGACGAATGGGGAGAGAAATCTATGATGATACTCAGCGACGCAGTTCCGCTTGATCTCCTGGTCAGTAATGGCTTCTGTGTATCGTAGTAGTTCCTTCTGGGTCTTTGCATTTGGCTTCCCAGTGTTGTAGTGATACCTCCTCAGGAACGGCGTTATGTCATATGAAAAATTTTTGAACTTCAGGGATGAGACGAGGGTATTGTCTTTCTTGAGCTCTTGCCTGCAGCCATCATCTAACATGATGAAATAGTTTCCTTCCTTATCAGCACATGCCGTCCCGCGCTTCGCTGTGATGATATTAACATTCGATGTTCCATCCTTAGGTATGTATGAAATGAATATGTCCTCCAGCGAGGATTGCTTTTTGTTACCGATATAAACGATCGAACTGCCTATGATGTTAAATGTCCGTGGCTTCACTATCGACATAGACAGCTGACTCTTGAGTTTCTCCTGGATGATGTTGAAGCGGTGATATGCTTCTGGCGATACAACAGCCTGTACATAAAATTCCGATACTGCTGCTAGCAACGAGAATATCATTACAGGCGCAAAGACGCTTGCTTCATTTTTGCCGGAGGTAATCAGGATCGTCATCTCATTGTCGGTCCGCATCTTATGGATGCTGGCAATGATTGCTATCAATACGCAAATTGGTAGGATGATTCCGACCATTCCTGGTAATAGGCATGTGATTAACTTGCAGAGCATTGCAGTTGTGATTCCATCAGAGGCGATCAACTCGACATACCTTATCGAAATGGATATCCATATCATCATGGCCACAATCGGAGTGACCACGAGGAACGATGTCAGGAGCTTCCTGAAGATGTACCGGAAGAGTATACTGAACAGCATTTTGATTATGCCATTAGTTCGTCTATTTTCTTGAGTCTAGATTTGTGCCTCTCATTAAGTAGAGGCGCTGTAGTAGCGAAGAGCTCGATGCAATGTACTGCATGTTCCGGTGACGTAAATGCCGAACCGAAGCAGATGACGTTGGCGTCATTATGCTCTCGAGCGAGTTTCGCGAGACTTAGCCGATCACAAAAGACGGCCCTAATGCCACGGAACTTATTGGCAGCTATCGCCATGCCGACTCCAGAGTTGCATATCAGGGCTCCGAAGGAACCATTGTGTTTCTGCACGTGCGTGGCGACCATCTCAGCATAATCTGGATAGTCAACGATAATGCCGTCATCTTCAGTGCCATAATCTGTAACGTTATATCTGAGTGCCGTCAGCAATTTGACAATGTCAGCCTTAAGCTTGTAACCTCTATGATCCGCAGCTATCGCAACCGATTCAGAAATCATGATGGTTGCCCACAGAGATACCATAGGATGGATCTCAGCTTTGCAGCAATGTCATGCCTGTGAACTATCATGTCTATCATCCCATGTTGCAGTAAAAATTCGGATCGTTGAAATCCTTCCGGTAACTTATCTTTGATGGTTTTCTCAATGACTCTAGCCCCGGCGAATCCTATCAATGCCTTCGGCTCTGCGATTAGGATATCGCCAAGGGTTGAGAATGATGCTAGCACACCTCCCGTTGTAGGATTTGTAAAGACATTAATGTACGGGAGCCTCGCTTCTCTTAGATCACACAGTGATGCGATCGTTGCAGGCATTTGCATAAGCGAGAATATTCCTTCCTGCATTCTGGCTCCTCCCGATGCAGTAAACCCGATTAGTGGGGCTCGCAGGCTTAATGCCAGATTGGCTGCTTTTGAGAAGGTCTTGCCGAATGCAAGTCCCATGGAGCCTCCCATGAATGAGAAGTCCATCACGAACGCTATGCTCTGTGTGCCACCGATTTGCCCTTGTGCGACTGAGATGCAATCATTTAACCCACTCTTATTCCTGGCGTCCTTAAGCCGATCGGTATACTTCTTGAGATCCCTGAATTTTATTGGGTCATCCTTGACCCTCACACTATCGACTTGCTGAAAGGTCCCATTATCAAAAACTATCTTGAACCTGTCTGGAGCCCGGATCGGGAAGTGATGTGCGCAGTAGACACATACCATGGAGTTATCATGTAGTTCACCAGTGTGAACCATACGATCGCACCCCGGGCACTTCGTCCAGAGATTGTCCTTAACAGATGAATTAACGCCGATGAATGCCTTGAGCTTCGGTGCAACGACATCACTGATCCAACTCACATCCGTTTACTCCAAGACCTAGCATACATCTGTACATCACATAGTATCCTACAATTTCGCTCCTCCGTCAAAATATGTTTTCGCCCAATTAACCCAAGCTAGGAAAGTGGGGGTAGCTCTCCTCTTGCCGGGTTTGGTGTTTTAGGGGGCGATTCTCGTGTCTCCTAGGATTCTGTGCGTGACCTCCTGGTGCTGTAGAGTCATTGTCGACGCCCATGTGATCCACGACGGCGATCCGGCGTCTCCGTATGGTATAGTAGCCGTAATGTTCGTGTCTGTTGTCAGCTGGAACACCATCGGGTTCGCTGGAGTTGTGCTCCGTAGTGTCCACACACCTGGCACGCGCAGGACTGATATCATGTACGTGTGCCACGTGTCATGGTATTTGCTCTGGAGTATGTCCATTGCGTGATCGTCTACTGTTGCTTCGGCGCATTTCTGATAGCTGGTGCCGACCCGTCTCCAGCTCTCGTACGCTCCATCTTGGTCTATTAGGGCAATTAACTCCGCACCGGTACTGTCTTGTGCTGTCAGTATGTGTGTGCCTGGTATTGTGTATGTTCCGTATCCGGTCTGTGACCAGCGTCGTGTTTTGCCCTCGTAGAGTATGTAGTCTAGTCTGAGTTCGCTCCATACGCGTGTCATCATTGTTTTCATTAGTGCTCTCCACGGTCCTTTCAGACCATTTGTGTCTAGCATTTGTTCAGCTTTGGCCTGCGCTACCATTAGTCCAAACATGTTGTTAAGTGTGGTCCGTATCCATAGATGTACCCCGGTCTCGGAGGGCTCTGCTGCGCCTACCGTGGTTACTAGAGATTGCAGAGTAGACTGTTGTGCTATCCAACTGCTATCTCCGTCTTCCCCATCTCCTATCCCTAAACTGTTTAGCTTCAGCTGTATAGCACTTAGTTTCCCGTGTACGCTCTCGCTCGTACCTTTAGTGCCTACCTCGTCTGCTATTGCCTGTAGCTTACCAAATAGTGATTCGTCTTCTGCTGTGTCGCTTCCCGAACCTACCTGTGTAGCTAGTGCTGCTAGGTCATCAGCCCTAGCTACCCCAGTACCTTCATCCTCCAGAGCACCAAGTCTATCATGTATGCTCCCAGCATCTCCGCCTTCTCCCACCTCTCCTGCTAGTGCTGCTAGGTCATCAGCCCTAGCTACTCCTGTACCTTCATCCTCCAGAGCACCAAGTCTATCATGTACAGTCCCAGCCGTGCCCCTCTCGCCTACCTCTCCTGCTAGTGCTATAAGCCTTCCTATTACAGACCCGCTTCCATCACCCAGACTTCCTACTATCTGTATTATCAGCTCCTCTAACACTGTAAGGCTAACACTATCACTACTACCTCTTGTCTCCCTCAGCATATCCCGCAGCTTATTCAGTGCTCTCCTTAACCTCTC
>JAITIT010000001.1 GCA_031279295.1 Holosporales bacterium
TTTGTTAATATTTAGTCGGTAGGCTATATAGCAGGATATCGTATCGCACTCGGTAAGAGACATGAGCAGTATACACAGGAAGCTAGCAGTGGTGGCCTTAATCACAGGCTCAATGCAGCAGAACCCGGCAACGGCAAACGAACCACCGCGAGCGGCGGCAATACCCACAGTAGCTAACACACAGGACGCAAGCACACAGACGAGAAAATACCTAGCGACGATAGGGATAACAGTGGAGAGAATAGCCAAGGAGACGAGGCAGTCGCTAGAGGCGGTACGCAGGTGGCTGGAAAGGCTCACACAAACGTTCGACGGGATTGTGATGATCCAATATGCCAACGGTCAAATAAGTGCGATGAAGCAAGAGGAGTTCGATAGACTCAAAGAGACAGCCAAAGTGACAATGAAAAAGAGGGAAAGCGACGTGCAGACAGACTTCACTCCCGAGATCAAAATGCGGATAATGACAGCAACAATGGCGGCCGGCTAGAGGAAGGAAAGTGTGACGGAAGAGGGGGGGAAAAGAGAGAGGAGAAGAGTGACGCCCATACAAGGTAATACCATGAGTACGGCAGGCCGCACAGAGACGCCCGGTGCGAACCGGTACCAATTATGGTAGATGATACATAAAGAGGCCAGTGCTGCAGTGTCCGTGATGTTCATATGCGGTTGCAAACTGCCGCATAACAGATAGCAGAAGAAACGCGGGTGCACGGGCCTTAAATGAAAAAGCAGATTTCAGAGACGCAAATTCATTCCGGCAAGTTCGGCAAATCGCAAAAGTCGAGTTCAAGCTAGCTCTCGAAAATAGGGAAACATTTTGGTTGAGTACCATGTTTTCACCGTGCTATGCTAAAGAATATTCATCGTGAATTTACGATCACATCATGAAGCGTACGTATCAGCCGAGCAATCTAGTAAGGAAGAGGAGGCATGGATTTTTGAAGAGAATGGCCACTCCTGGCGGGCGGCGCATTCTATCGACTAGACGAGCAAAAGGAAGAAAGAGACTGTGCGCGTAGCAGTACGCAAAAACTGTGATGGTTTAGGAGTTATTAAAATTCTGAAGACAATCAAGAAAAGAGCCGAGTTCATGAGGGTGTGCAGACTTGGAGCTGCCGTGCGAACTAGGACCGTTGTATCGATCCGATATGAGAATGGTATCGAAGAACCGCTCGTTGGATTTACTGCCAGTAAGAAGGTAGGTTGCGCCGTTAAGAGGAACAGGGCCAAGAGGAGATTGAGAAGCCTCGTCAGGGAATTTTCAGGCATGTTCAGTAGTAGCTCATCATTCGTTTTCATTGCGACTCCAGCAACTGTATCATGCGACTTCAGCTTATTGCATGCAGACTTCGCATACTGCATGAAGAAGCTTACTGGAATCAGGACGTAACAATAGCTAGCGTTGCGGTGTGTTACAAATTGCAAACCGCTGTAGCTGCAGCATTTACTAGGTCTGTTGATGTTGCCTCGATTAGTACCCTTACAAATTGCTCGGTTCCTGACTTTCTGACGATGATCCTTCCGGCATGTCCAACGATCCGCTCGCCGGCTTCTCTATATTTGTCGAGCGAGCAGGATAGGTCCAATGGAATGTTCTTGATAATGCTTGGGCATGGGGTATACAATTTTTTTATGGTGCTTGCCTGTACTCCCATAGATTTGAGATACGCAAGGATTTGGAGAGCTGACACTATCCCATCACCGGTGGTGGAGTAGTCGCCTGTGATGATGTGACCAGACTGTTCCCCGCCGACATTCGCACCAATCTCAATCATCTTCTGCATGACGTGTTTATCACCAACATCAGTTCTTACAAGATTGATTCCTATAGAATCTAAGTACCGCTCCATGGCAAGATTCGTCATGATCGTAGCCACGACGGCATTACCACGTAACCTTCCACTGTTTAGCCAAGATGTGGCGATTGTGGAGATAAGGTAGTCACCGTCAATGAGTTCTCCGGTCTCATCCACAATGGCTACCCTGTCGGCATCTCCATCGAATGCTATTCCGATACATGCCTTGTGCTTTAGTACCTCCTCTTGAAGGCGCGATGTATCCATTACTCCGTACCCGTCATTAATGTTGAGGCCGTCAGGAGTGTTACCGATCTTTATGATGTCAGCCCCGAATTCCCAGAGGACCTGTGGGGCTACCTTGTATGCCGCGCCATTTGCCGTATCCACTACTATCTTCATACCGGATAGATTTAGCTCTTTTGGGAATGAGCCTTTAGTGAATTCGACGTATCTGCCGGCCGCATCATCTAACCTCCATGCCTTCCCCATGAACTCGGTTTTGGTAAGGGTTAGCGGCTGCCAGTATGCGTTGCTAATTCCATCCTCGTCCTCCATCGTTACCTTGAATCCATCGGCATTGAAGAACTTGATTCCATTGTCATGGTACGGGTTATGTGATGCTGAGATGACGACTCCAAGATTGGCTCTTAGGGACTTTGTCATGTATGCTACTCCAGGCGTCGGGATAGGGCCAAGGAGGATTACGTTGGCTCCGGCCGCAATGAAGCCAGATGTAAGCGCCGGTTCAAGCATGTATCCAGATAGTCTGGTATCCTTGCCTATAACCACCGTGAACTTGTAGTCTGCCTCTTTGCTGTGACACTTTCTCTGATAGTAACTAGTGACTGCTACAGCAAGCCTCATTGCAGAATCGGGAGTGATGAGTCCCTCGTTTGCCCTTCCCCTGACTCCGTCAGTTCCAAAAATATTGTGTGACATTAATCGCTGCCAATCGTCCTGTACATGCTTTGCTCCTGTGCATTGTAGCACAATTCAGGCTTTTGAATTCTTAGCACTCGGATTGGATGCTGTACTTCCGATCGCAACAGTATTGTTTGCAGCTATAATTGTTAACCATAGATAATGGCGGTAACAAGCGAAGGCTTTATTATTAATTAGCGCAAAAAGTTTTTATACTATTGCAGCGCTTGCAACGTGTCGTCGATACCAAGTATCAGTGGCTAGATGACAATTGACACCTTGTAAGGCTGATTTTGCCGCAGGCTTGCGCGACGCGCGGACTGGGTCATGAATTGTAAATCTTGCTGCTGCCGGCATCCAGGACTTCATCCGTATATATCAGTACGAGTGCCTGTCCTTCGTGTACGTCTATCTCTACCCTATCGGTTACTGCTCTGTTGTAGCATGATGTAGATCCTGGGAATTCCAGGACATGACTGTTCAATTCCCACCTGAGTCCGTTCGACGATACGATACATTTTGGGACTCCAAATATCGACAGCTTCGTCTCTGGCTGGACTGTAAGCTCCATTCGTTTCGACAATGTGAATCCCACGATTCCGTCGTCCATCAATGTAGCCTCTGTTGACATGAAGATGTTGAGGTTGTTAATGATGTGGTCGAGACAACCGCCATTCAGTCCACAGATGATTGAGGGCAACATGGAGTGTTGCTCCGCGTACTGAAGAACTTTCTGGAAGTCAGACAGGTCTTGCAATGGGATCCTGATGTGTGGAATGTACTTGATGATTGCCGGATCCACGCTATCAAGATCACCGATGATAATGTCCGGTGTAATGCCAATGTCACGTAGTGTGTTCGCTGCGCCGTCTGCTGCGATTATCGGTAGTCCTATATCTCTAAAAAACTCGGAATCAGGTAACGCTCCGTGTAAGCATATTATGGACCTATAACGTGCTGGATCCAATAGTGTGGTCACGGTTGTACGATGGACGTAACGATGGAGCTAACGGCTGCAAATGCGGAGTTAATATCATTATTGATGATGATATGCTGATAATCGGCGATCTTGGGAACATTGAACGATTCATCGATTCTCCGTCTAATAGACTCTGGGGTCTCGCTATTTCTGAGACACAGCCTACTTTCCAAATCTCTCAAAGATGGTGGCAAAACAAGGATTCCCACACACTTATACTCAGGAATGATGTTATCAGCAAGGATGTGATACGAGCCTCGGTAGTCGAGATCTATGATACAAAGATTGTTGTTTGCGAGCACATCGTGCACAGCGCTGTTCAGGGTTCCATACCTGTTGCCATAGCACTCAGTGTGCTCGAGAAACTCTCCACGTGCAACCAGCTCATCAAACTTGTCATGTGTGATGAAGTGGTAGTCGACTCCATCTACCTCTGAGTCTCTCCTCTGCCGAGTCGTACACGACACAGTGGCGCATGTACTTTCAAATGTCCTCAGCACAA
Organism: Holosporales bacterium; assembly: GCA_031279295.1. Classification (GTDB taxonomy): domain Bacteria; phylum Pseudomonadota; class Alphaproteobacteria; order RUG11792; family RUG11792; genus JAIRYU01. The sequence continues at coordinate 4,205 of JAITIT010000001.1, forward strand.
ACGTTATTAACGTCGACTTACCGGAACCAGATGGCCCAGAGAAGACCAAGCATTTCTTGGTTGGCATCCTTTTAACCTACTCCCCAAAAACATGAACGTAAGATACAACATTCCGAAACTATGCGCCATCATCTTTCGTCCAGCCTGAATTCTATGCGTCTATTCTTCGCATGATCCTCATCTGTCCTTCCAGAGGTGATCGGCTGATGTTCACCAAAGCCAGCGGCAACCAGTCTCTTCGGATCAATCCCACGACCTATAAGGTACTTCACGACCGCGATTGCTCTGGCGCTTGATAGCTCCCAGTTCGACGCAAACTTCCCTCCAGCGATAGGACGGCTATCTGTGTGTCCGTCAACCCTCAGTAGCCATTTTATGCCATCCGGAATTTTGTTACCTATTTCCTTGATGACCTCAGCAAGGTTAGAGACCTGTGCTTTCCCGCTGTCACTTAACTCATCAGATGCGGACTCAAAAAATAGCTCGGCCTGAAACACGAACCTATCCCCGACTACCTTGATTCCATCTCTGTTCTGGATAATCTCTTGGAGCTTGTCAAAGAACTCAGATCTGTACCGGCTCATCCTCGAGACCTCACTAAGCTTGATGTTCTCCCTCTTAATACGCTCGAGTGCATCCTTCTGCTCTTCAGCAGTCTTCTTTTCTGCAGCGAGAGTTGCCATAACATCCTTGAGTTGATTCGAGAGATTTTCGATCTGCTCCTGCAGGGAGATCATCTCCTTCTGCTTCTCCTTCCGTGTTGTCTCCTCTGTAGCAAGCATGTTCTGTAACGTCTCAACTGCTTCACGAAGGTTAGTAATCTGCTTTGCTAGGGATGTATTCTTCTCGCTGAGATCGGAGTTCTTGATCTGCTCTGTTTTGAGGAGAGCGCAAACATCGCTCAGCTTGGTCCGCATGTCCGAGAGAGAGGAGTCCTTGTCGAAGATAATTTGTGAGAGATATATCTGGGACGAAATGAACCCCACCAAGACGAAGATGAAGACGAGGAGAACTGTTGAAAGTGCATCGACGAATCCAGGCCAGATGTCCGTGTCCTCGCTGCGCCTCGTCCTCCGTAGAAACGACATCTCAACGACCGCTGGCTAATCCTGCACACCTAATATTATAGCTTCCTTCTCAGAATCTCGTTAATCATTTCGGGGTTACCCTTCCCGTGGAGTGCTTTCATAACTTGCCCTACGAAGAACCCAAACAGCTGGACTTTGCCGGCTCTGTACTGTTCCACCTGAGTCTCATTGTTATTGATCACATCATCAACAACAGCCTCGATTGTGCCCTCGTCTTGAATTTGTACGAGGCCTAGTTCCTCCACGATGGTCGCTGGAGACTTTCCACTTACAGTTACCTCTGCGAAGACTGTCTTAGCAATCTTTCCGGATATCGTCTTGTCCAAAATAAGGTCAACCAGCTCTGCTATATACTTAATCGAGAAGCCCATCGTTTCTAGTGTCCTACCTTCTCTATTGAGGAATGCGAACAACTCAACGATGATCCAGTTCGCAATCATCTTAGCTGCCTTCTGCTTCTCAAATTTCGAGCTTGCAACGGTACTTTCGAAGCAGTCAGCCGTCAACCTCTCCTCAATCAGAATCGCAGCGTCTGCCTCAGACAGCCCGTACTCACTGATAAACCTCAATCTCCTATTGTCCGGTAGTTCCGGCATTGTATTCCTAATCGCTTCAATTCGCTCATCGGTAAGGATTACTGGTTTCAAATCTGGGTCCTGGTGATACCGATAATCCGCGGCGTTCTCCTTCGTGCGCATCGACCTAGTCTCACAGCGGCCTGAGTCGAATAACCTCGTTTCCTGGATGATGGTCTCTCCGCCTTCTACGAGGTGTATCTGGCGCTCGGTCTCATACTCCAGTGCCTGTCCCAGGAATTTGATGGAGTTAATGTTTTTTATCTCCACCCTGTTTCCAAGCGGCTCCCCAGGCTTCCGTATCGATATGTTGGCGTCTATCCTCATGCTCCCCTTTTCCATGCTGCAGTCGCACGACTCTACATACCTCAGGATCATCCGCAGCTTCTTGACGTACTGCATGGCTTCGTACGGTGACCTCATGTCAGGTTTGGATACGATCTCCATCAGTGGTACTCCAGCTCTGTTGAGATCGATGTATGAACAGTCTGGAGTAATATCATGGATGCTCTTCCCTGCATCCTGCTCTATGTGAATCCTCTCGACTCCTATGGTCTTTGTGCTCCCATCTTGGAGGTCTATCCTGATTGCTCCACCTGATACAATCGGGAAGAATAGCTGCGATATTTGGTACCCTGCTGGAAGGTCAGGATAGAAATAGTTCTTCCTGTCGAAGCGAGAGAACTTGTTGATCGTTCCGTCGATGCCCAGGCCTGTTCTTATTGTCTTATCGATTGCGCCTTTATTAAGCACCGGTAGTGTGCCGGGCATCGAGGCGTCGTAGAAGTTAACATTCGTATTAGGCTCGGCACCAAATTCGGTTGAGCTCCGACTGAATAACTTCGACCTTGTTGAAATCTGAGCGTGTACCTCTAAGCCGACAATTATTTCCCACCCTCTAACAAGATTGCTCATATCGCGAGTTATGCTTCTTCCTCGCTATCAACATCTTGTTCACCATCCTGCTGTGGTTCTTCTTCGGTTACAGCAACCTGCTCCTGGGTGGTCATGACCCTAAGAGGTATCTCGATAGAGACCTCTGGGTGTAGCACGACCTCGATCATATAGTTTCCGACCGATTTAATTGGTGCAGCGATACGAACCTGGGATTTCGAAATGGCAAATCCCTGCTCAGTAAGCTGCTCTGCTATATCAGCAGATCTCACAGATCCGAACAGGAACCCTGAATCACTAGCATTGCGGACGAGAACGATAGATACGTTCCCCATCTTGGCTGCAAGCTTCTCAGCTTCAGATTTCAGTTTCAGATTGTTGGCTTCAATCTCTGCCTTCATGTTCTGGAAGCGCTCCAGATTCGCCGGAGTAGCGCGTAGTGCTTTCTGCCGAGGAAGCAGGAAATTCCTGGCGTATCCAGGTTTTACCTCGACGACATCGCCGATGACTCCAAGCTTCTCAACCCTCGATAACAAAACAACTCTCATAATCAATCCTACTAGTCAACAAACAACAATTCAGCGAATTACACTGGTCTCTACAACCGATAGCCATAGGTTACCACACATTCCGGTACGTGTACCACCGGAAAAATCGCCCATAACAAACGCGATGGCTGAGTGGTGGAGCCAAGGGGGATCGAACCCCTGACCTCTACAATGCCATTGTAGCGCTCTCCCAGCTGAGCTATGGCCCCTCGTGATTTTGCATCAGTCATAGCGATAACGTAAATATATCAGCTCCGGTACTCCATATCAATCATCGAGTCACGTATGGCGTCCCATCTAACTACTAGCGACACGGATTACTATTGTCCTGCCGGCTGATTCCGCTATTAACGATCGCGCTCTAACCCGTTGCCTCAGATCTGTTACGCCAATTGCCATCCTGTCAGCTAGCATGGCCTTCACTCTGCCATTGATCAGGTAATTCCTGGCGCAGAAAGGAGTTGCACTGTAGGCACGGACAAATGTAGAATATGTGCAGGAATGAGCGGCTAAAAGGGCGTGGGCTAAAGGCTGCAACACAATAAAACACGGAGACACAAGAAGATGAAGAGTAATAGAAGGATAGTAACGGCTGCACTACTCGCGCTAATATACACCACAACCGCGGGGCAAGCGATGGCAGCGAGGAAAGTAGCCAGAACCCTGAGGAAACCACCAGCAACCAGCAGTGCAACGATACTGGTAGGAAAGGGAGGACCAACGACACCACCAACCGCACAGCCGGGCGACGGCGCTGGCGGAACGGGTACATTACCAACAGGGTTGGAGAGCAGCGAGGCAGACACCACAAAGCCTGAGACAGGAACAGAGGACACACCAGCCAAAGGGCACGAGGAGATCACGCTAAAGGAATGCGGGCGAATAGCGGCGGGAATCTGCGCAGGGGACAGGGAAGTCACGTTACCCGAGGGGAGGAACAAAGCGATAAGAGAAATAATAAGTCTGGTGTGCACACAGATCGGGGAGCAGTGCCAGGCGGAGCGTGCATCGATATGGAAATACACCTACAATGAAAAGAGAGTAGCGGAAATAATAAATGTCGCGGAGGAGCGGGCTGCGGCTACAACGCTAGCACAGTGGATGCGAAACCTAAACAACGGGGAGCTAAGAAGACAACAAGTTGCAGCACTAATACAACTCGTCAATGAAGAGAAAGATGAACGGGCAAGCCTCAGACATGAGGCGAGAATAGCGGTCCTGGCCATAGTACTGGGAGCCGGTGAGGAGAGCGAGCGAGAAGTAATCACGACCATCAGGGACGCGTACAGGGACACAAACACACGGCCAATCATAATACAGGCTACAGCGCTACGCAGACAGCGGAGGGAGCAGAGCGGGGCAGACCGTATGATGACGGCCCTAGCAATTGAGGCACTAAATGAGATGACCTCCGACGGACTAGCAAACTGGGCAGAGAACGGAAAGAGAATCATAGAAGTTGAGATGCTAGCTGGCCCACAGCAGCTCCAAGAGACAGCAAAACTTACGGATGGAATCAGAATACTGAGCGAACCAAAGACCATGGAGATTGCAAAGGAAGCCGAGGCGAGCGGGCATCTCATCCGATGGGCAACGGAGAGAATGAGAGTAATGAATGGTGGATATGTGGACTACGGAAGCACCGCGAAGCTGGCGATATGGATCGCCAATAACCTAACCGCGCCGATCGTGGGAGTCAAAAACGGGCTCATATGGAACATACCGGAAGACGCAGCCGAAGCCGCAATCGCGTATATCATCGCAGTAGCCAAGAAAACACAGATACCGGAGTGGACCAGACCAACCGACAGAACACGCAGGCCCGAAGACGCGAGGCCGACGGTGGACGAGATACACTGGGCGAACCATAGGCGGCGACAGGAGGTAGCGAAGTACGCATTCAGCACACCGGCGATGTACATAGCACCAGAAAGACAACTGGCCGACGTTGCATACCAATACGGTGCGCGCATCCTCTGTCTAGCGGAGAAGACTAGTGTCTTCGAGCGAGAGGGTGTCGAAGAGGACAAGGAGGACATAATGTTCGCCATGTGCCAGAAGGAGGACCTAGAGGCAATATGGGAGGCGGAGCGGGAGGTGGAAAGGCGGGTGAGAAAGAGACGAGGGACGACGAATGACGCAGAATGCAAGTTCATGGATGAACTACACCAGCTCATCACTAATCCGCAGAAAGCTGCCGAGCAGGCCCGGAAGGCTTCCAACCCAGCACAAGTTATCGCTATACTGGCCAGAGCACCAAGCGCGGATAACCTACTACTACTACGAGCGACAGCCGACATGATGACACAGCCGCAAAAAACTGGCATCCCA
>JAITIT010000028.1 GCA_031279295.1 Holosporales bacterium
GGATGGCGGAGAGGGTGCAAGCTGGGTGGACGACTACATGTGTGCTCTGACAGGGAAAGAGAGAGGAGGAAAAGACCAGGCGGTAAAGGGCCAAAAACAGCTCACCGTACTAAGAGAAAACGGTGAAATCGAGTGGATGTGGGTCGGCGAGGACGGCACAACATGCAGAGAGGCCTGGCCGGCAGCAAGCGGGAAGAGAGGACCGATAGCCGAGTACATAGTGAAGGAAATTACGACAACGGCAACAGGCGAGGCACAATATGAGGACAAAATAGCCGACGCAGCAGCAACGCTATCAGCAGTTGAGTGGGCGGACGTGCAGGTGGAAACCATGCAGGGCAAGGTAGCTATCATGAGCAATGGCAGGCAGCAGTCCAACCATCCAATCCAGATCCACTACGACGAGGAGCGAGACAAGTACATCATAACCACCAGGATGCAAGGAGCAGGGCCAAAACAAGAAGAAGCGAAAAACAAGGAGGAAGTAGTGGAGACCATCCGACAAGCGCTAACGGAAGTGGCGCGCACAACAGGTCAAAGCCAAGAACCCGCAGACGCAAGCGAACCGGAGGAGGACGAGACCAGCAGCATCCCCCCACCGAAGGCCCCCAGTAAAGAACCGGAAGACGAAGGGGCGGCAGACGACAGTCAGGACGAGTCAGCTGAGGTAGAAGAGGTGTACACGAGTGCGGGGAACGGATATCTGTACAGAGTAGTTGAGGAGGAGACCGAAGAATACTACGAAGGCCACATCGTAATCTTACGCGAGAATCAGAGCGAAGTAAAACAAGAAGAGATGAGCGTCGAAGAGTATGCGGAGATACTGAACCAAGTGGTGCCAGCCATGACGCTGAGCGAAGAAACACTAAGGTGGAGTACGATCGAAGACTCGATCCACAGGGAAGCCAACCCACCATTGAAGATCGAAGACGGACTATACCTCATGTGGTGCAGCAGAAGCGCGACACCGCCGGCAGAGGGAGTGACGATGCAAATCTTCTACACAGGCGGTGAAGAGCCCAAAGAGGTGTACCTGGCGGGAAGAGACGGAAAGAGAGGCCCCAAAATAGGCACAATAGACCCGAAGGTGGGGCTGAACAGGGCAAAACTGACACAGCTGAAGGAAGAAGCAGCAAGGTGCGCAGCCGAATAACCGAAGCATGGGCCAACACAAATAACAGGAAACACAGGTCAAAACACGCGAGCCCCCATCGACTGGGGCTCGCGTGTTTTGCTATCTAGGCTTTTCTCTCGAGGGGATGAGAGAGGGAGACGTATGCGATCTTAACATCGTACCTACTGGTATGGCGCAAAGTTGGATCTGTTTGATAGCGGGTGTGACAGGGCGTCAATATAGATTCCTCACCTGCACTTCCTAGCTGTGCATCTTAGGTAGCGGCCTCTATAGGTTTTCAGGTGTGTGATGAGTCTGAAGCACTCGCCATCGCATGATATTGCTGAGAAGCGGGTACCGCTGAATTTGGATGGTGGTTTGATGAGGACGACGTCGAAGAGTTCCTTCCCGTCGTCTGTTTTACCGATGCTTGTAATCGTTCCCCTCGTCGGGAAGGTCTCTCTGTACATGCTGACGGTCGTAGCTGTCATGTCTGTGTTATCTTCAAGTAAGATAATTTTCTTGTGTAAAGATGATATGTTGAACATTTGATTTATCTCCTAAAACATTGTTGGATTGGTTATTGGGTGTATGGTAGGAACCTGTGTTAGTTAATTGTTAGCGTCCTATTGGCATCAATGATGCGCTTGATATACTTCGATTCAAGGACGTTTTCCTCGGAGCATTCATAGATGTTTTTTGCGATCTGTAGGATTGCGAATTGCAATGCCTTGGGTATCTTACTGGGCTTGCTCGTTATGCCGGCGGAGTACTGTACCTCGAGTGGGCAGGCCGACCAGTTCGTGATCAGCATCGTCGTATCGTAATTCATCTCCACAGAGAATTTGACATACTCGAGTTTGTCTTTTTTATGACGCTGCAGTTTTTGGACGGATATGATTTCTCGAACCTCACGTACTGGGATTGGAATCCGCCACACAGAGGTAAATTCGTTGCAGTAACAGACGTAGCGGTACTTCTTCTTTAGTATCGGTTTTTCAATGCTGTTCTCCAGAATTTCTGTGGCCATATCTATGATGGATTTTAGGTATCCATCTTCATGGTCGTGCTCAATTCTTAAATGTGCCTTCAGGATATCAATATCTAAGGCCTGCTTTTTGGATTGTTCAATTATTATATTCATTTCTATTTTCCTTTCTAAAATTAATGGTTGTAAAGTTAAATGGGTTAGATTGGTTTATGTTCTCAGTTTCTGCGTGGCAGTGATGTTATGAGATCTGCCTTGAAACTACAGCCGCAATTTCTCATAATTTCTGATGTCAGATCTGCTGTAACTAAGACCCGTATGTCGTACTTCATATTTGTAACTGGAGGGGTTATGTCATCCCTTGGTAAGGGAATCGCAGCCTCCAGTATAGGAGCGCTCCTTCAGGCGCGCGGTTTCTCCATAAGAATGAAGAAGTTGGATCCATACATTAATGTTGATCCTGGCACGATGAGTCCATTCAAACACGGTGAGGTGTTCGTCATGGAGGACGGCTGTGAGGCGGATCTCGATTTCGGACACTACGAGAGATTTACAGGGGTTGCCTGCTCCGCGGACGATTCAGTAACGACAGGTAAGATATATGAAACCGTCATCAACAAGGAAAGGCGCGGAGATTACTTAGGGTCAGACATCCAAGTTATTCCCCACATAACGATCGAAATCAAGAACTTCATCACTGCTGGCAGTGAGAACGTCGACTTCACGATATGCGAAATCGGTGGCACGGTTGGAGATATTGAAGGACTACCATACATAGAGGCACTCCGCCAGCTGTCGATAGAACTAGGTAAGGTCAGAACAATCTGTGTGCACCTTACATTCGTTCCATTCGTCAAAACTGCTGGAGAGCTTAAGACTAAGCCTACGCAGTACTCTGTGAAATTACTCCAGAGTATGGGAGTCCAGCCGGATATCCTGTTGTGTCGAAGTGAGTTCGAACTCACCGACGATGTCAAAAACAAACTGTCGATGTTCTGTAATATCAAGAAGGACAATGTCATAACTGCACTGGATGCGGATAGCATATATCTCATTCCGGAGCAGCATCACATCGCCGGTCTTGATAGGCAGATTTGTTCTCACTTCGGTATCCAGTGTGATCGCGAGGACGAAATTGATAACGTCATCAGTAGTACTTGGGGAGATCTAAAGCAATCGATCACTAGTCCGAAATCATCGGTTAGGATCGCCGCTGTCGGGAAATATACGAAGCTGAAAGATGCATATATCTCGCTCACTCAGGCACTGATCCACGGTGGAATCGCCAATGATACAAAAGTTGAGATCGATTGGATAGATTCCGAGTGGCCACAAGAACGGCTCTTAACCGTACTCGTAGGAGTATCAGGGATCCTGATTCCAGGAGGGTTCAGCTCACGTGGAGTTGATGGAAAGCTATTTGCGATCCAGTATGCACGCGAGAAGAACATACCGTTCCTTGGAATCTGCCTCGGGTTACAGTTAGCTGTCATAGAATCGTGTCGCAACATCCTCGGGATCAAAACTGCAACCAGCAGAGAGTTCGATGATGATGGGACTTTCGTCATAGACTTCATGGAGAAATGGATCTCCGGATCATCTACTGAAACCAGAACAAAGGATGGTAACAAAGGTGGAACCATGAGGCTCGGTAGCCAGCGGTGTCATATCTCATCTGACTCTCTCGCATATAGAATATACGGGAAGACAGACATAACAGAACGCCACAGGCACAGATACGAAGTTAACATCGAAGAGTACGGCGAGATGTTCGAAAGAGCAGGTCTCGTGTTCTCCGGAATGTCAGCTGACGGAGAGCTGCCAGAGATTCTGGAACGTAAGGACCATGTGTTCTTCATAGCAACCCAGGCGCATCCAGAGTTCAGGTCAACTCCATTTTCACCACATCCGCTGTTCACATCCTTTATCAAAGCTGCACTCTCACTGGAGCGACAGTAACAAACTACGAACGAAACATCGGGTACAGCGTGGTTCCTCCAACCAGCCTAGATCCAGGCTATAACCATTCATACCAGCATGTCAAAATATTTTTACGCCCATAAATAATTTTCCTAGCCAAGACCAGTCTGGAGATGGTACGGTGCAAAGTACAGATATGGGATGCGTTAGGTGATTAGGCACAGGATCAGAGATCTATGTAGAAATGTGGTACGGGACGCGCAGGGATGCACAACGTAATACCGGCTTGAGGCAAAGCAAGAGGAAACCAGCAGGTAGTATGAACAGAGCAATACTCAACCGAGCGTCTAGAACGTTCACTCCAATGGCTAATGGTGTGGAATAGCAATGTAAAGTGCCAGATATATTAAGGAGCAAGGCAAGAATAGGCTTGATGTTCACCAATAGGTTTGTTATAAATAATGATGTCATGCAATTGTAGTGTGAGATCAGAGATGAACAGAAAAGCCAAGACAACACTGATAGCTATAGGAATGATGGTGAGCATCACCACCATAGCTAGTAGTATGAGACGCAG
>JAITIT010000074.1 GCA_031279295.1 Holosporales bacterium
TCTTACTACCCCTGTTCCTATCATCACCATTGTTGATAGTAGTACTAACTTGTTCATTGGGTTTCCCTCCCCAGGATAACTTACATATATGTATGGTAGGGGATGGGAGATGATGTGCAATAACATTGCGCGCATTCCCCTATCTCACAAATCGTGATATAATCAACGGAGGAGCAGTCTCATAGTGCTTTGAAAAAGTCAATGCTATTCAGTGGTGTCGGAGCACTCACTAAGAAGGAGTTACTTAGCCTTTTGCGGGAGCCAAAAAGCGCGTTCTCCATATTCTTCCCAATTATAATCTTCCTGACGATTTTCGTGTTCGCGACTACGAAGGACGTGGAGAACTCTACCGTTGCCATCCTTAACAAGGATCGTGGAGCAATGAGCGTTAGCTTGCTCGATAAAATTGTTAACACCATAATCTTTCGTGATACGATATATGTTACCAACGAGGCCGCTCTCGAGAAAGAGATCGATACAGAAGCGGCATTCATAGGTCTGTCTATCCCAGAGAACTTTTCCAAGAACTTGATGGTAGGGAAGAGAAGCGATATCCAAATAATTACCGATGGCCGTCGTACAAATGCCGCGATGATCGCATATGGGTACATCTCACAGATACTCTCGAAATTCCGGGCCGCTCACAGCGGTGTAGCGGCTAGCAGTATACCATCTGTTACAGTGAGGACCTGGTACAACCCCAATAAGAATCAGCGGTGGTTTTCAGTGACGAACTTGGTCTGTATGATCATAGTGTCACAGGCAATCATGTTGACATCACTCTCGATAGCCAGAGAGAAAGAAGAGGGAACATTCGATCAGTTGTTGGTGACTCCCATCAAGCCACTCGGAATGCTTATCGGTAAGATCATGCCGAGTGCTTTAATCAGCGTGTTCATGGGAATCTGCATAATGTTCTTAGGACACCTCCTTTACAGCGTTCCGATTAGCGGCAGTATCATAATGATGCTGTGCTTCATGGTTGTATTCGTGATATCGGTCGTAGGAGTAGGGATCTGCATAGCTGCCTTCGCCAATACACAGCAACAAGCAATGCTTGGAACGTTCTTGTTTCAGATGCCGATGACCTCTCTCTCTGGGCTAATGTCACCAACTGAGAGCATCGCGAATCCCATCATGAAGGTGTTTGTGCAATGCAACCCTGTGATGTATGGCAATAGGATGGTGAAAGGCATTATGCTGAAAGATATGTCATGGCACGGGGCGCTCGAGAATATGTGCCCAGTAGTTCTGATAGGAGTCGTGGTCCTCACGATTGCTTCCATAGTCTTCATGAGGAAACACAGGATCAAGGTTTTCTGAGCATGTGGAAATTACTAGGACATTGCGTTGTTATGCTACTGACAATAGTGTCAGTAGCACAACACGGGCACGCCAGAGGGTCAGACGAGGGTATCCTATTAGACGATGAGATAGAGAATTTTCTTAAAGAGATTATTAATGAGATCACGGGAGCACTTGGGTTTAAGCAGAAGATCACAGTATATGTCCTAAACTCGCAATCCCTCAATGCTGCAGCGACGGAGGATGGGTGCATCATCATTAATGCTGGAGCGATATTGCAATGTGCCGATGCAAGAGAACTCATCGCAATCATCGCACATGAGGTTGGTCACATAGACGGCCGCCATATCATAACGCTTCATGCTCATATGGCAGAGGCAAGTGCCGCAGGGCTTGTAACGATGCTGGTTGGAGCAGCAGTAGCTGCTGTTGCCGGAAACTCTGCCCCGTTGCTAGCAGGCATACTTGGTGGGCAAACCGCTGCTACTAAGATGGCTCTCAGCAAGTTACGTCAAAAAGAAGGGATAGCCGATACGAGGGCTGCCCAAGCAATGAAGAAGCTTCGCTGGCCCATCTTCTCATCATTCATATCACTACATGAAAAGCTCGATAAGGGCGGTGTGTATGATCTCTACATGTCAACACACCCGGCTCCGGCTGAGCGCAAATCGAAGTACGCTATGTGGCTAGTTGAGCAGGCCAAGTGGACAGTTCCGCAACAAGTGTACGCACAACTCAACAGGTACCAGCTTACTTTCGAGAGGATACGCGCCAAGGTCGCTGCACTAACACAGACCACAGAGCATGTACTTGCAATAACAGTAAAGCAACGTGACGCGAACGAGCGATACGCTAAAGCAATCGCATTGTACAGAGATTGCAAATACCAAGAGGCCTGCGCCATAATCGACGGACTGCTCGCGGAAGCAGCTGCTAATGGAGTTGATCCAGCATATTACATCGAGATAAAAGCCATGTGTCTCATCCGTCTAAAACAGTGTAGGACCGTTGCCGAAATTTGCTGGCCTATCCTGAAGAAGGATGGTGGCAAGAGGATACATAGGGACTTAGGAGTGATATATGCGGATGCTGTGGTAGAGGCTGCTCTGAGAGAGCACATTCAGAATGCCATTAATGTCCTGAAAAAAATTAAGTTACACCAACGTGGCTTCATTTATATCTTCCACATACTAGGTGAGCTCTACACGCTCAACGGCCAGAGTGACGAAGCATCACTGTGCGCTGCTGAGGTTTCACTTGCATGCGGTGATTATAAGTTAGCATTGTTGCATGCTAAAAAGGCACAGCCCTCCCGGCGCACTGCTACACGGGCTTGTGACATCATTGCAGAGGCGGAACGACTAGAGAAGCAGGAGACATAGTAGTATAAGGCTACGTATTTTCATCATGAGTCCAAGGCTGGTAAGCTCCGGCGTAATTGTTCCGGACCGCTGTTGGTGTTTGTTTGGTATCGTACGGTGGACGCTTGATAGCGTCACTGGGAACTTCCTAACGCAGTAATCAAATGGACAGAGAGATTATGTGCATAACTCTCAATATGAGACCTAAGGTTGAGGGATCTATTGTACTACTTCCGTCTGTTACAGGTTCTCATTATCTCATTCCGGGAGGGGTACACATGTTTATTTTCTGGATGCCATATGTTATGATGCATCATAAAGCGGATGATGTGCAAGTTACGAGATGAATGATTTAAAAAGGTTTGTTACGGCTGTATCCGTTGTAACTTTGCTTGGATGTAGTTCCTATGGTTCAACCGGTGGCAAAAAATTTGAGAAATCGGCTAAGCAGCTAAAGTGGGAAGAAGAGCAGGCAGCGAAGAGAGCTGAGGCGGCCAAGAAGAGTGAACAACCCAAAAGCGCAACACCACTTTCAAGGGTTGTCGTTGAATTCAAGGATGGTAGTGTCATTGTGGAGGATGACATAAATGAGGCCATACGTGAGATTCCGGAAGAAGTCACCAATAGGATGACCATGGGGCAATTAAAGCTGTTCGTTACAATACTGCTTATAAGTAGGCGAGTCGCTGAGTTGGAAACAGCAAGAATGCAGTTAGATGAAGATGATAAGAAGAAGATTGAGCGGCGGCTGGACAGTATCAAATCGGCTATGTTACTTAGGCGGCTAGTCGATGCGAGGATGACCAACGACGCTCTCAGAGAGCACTATGACAAAACGTTTAACTCGATATTTAAAAATAAAAAGGCTGCTGACGTAATAGTTATTATGGTGAGGAATAAGGCTGATATCGCCAAACTTAGGCTTGCTGCGAAGAGCGAGACTAGTCTGACCAAGTACCTCGCCGAAAATCCAAGTATCACTAGCACGGCGCTCACAAATCGCTTGCTGGATACATTCCCACCGGAGGTCGCAAAAGCTACTTCAGATGGTGGTACTAAAAATCTAATTGGACCGTTCCCTGTGAGGAACGTTTTGATGTTCTTCTACGTAACAAAAAGTTACAATGCCAAGAAGGAGCCGTTTACCGATGCTATGATTCCGCAGTACAAGAAAACTGCGTATAACGACTTCATGAAAGAGGTTCTGAGGGAACTGTACAAGATTCATAAAGTTAAGGTCTATGATTGTGAGAAGCAGGAGGTCAACCCATTTGACATTGGCTCCAAGACAAAAGGTAGCGATTCAGCTATTGCGAAATTGAAAGACGGGGATGTTCTTGCACGGTGGGATAGCGGCACAGTTACAGTGAAAGACGTGAAGAGCTTTTTTGCTATATCGTCATTGACCAGTGAGCTGTTGGTGGCAATGGCTCAACGGTTCAAAATGCCGTTGAGAGCTGTGATAATATATGCCGTGAAGATGGTAGTGGATGAAATGATAGCCAAGCAAGAAATCAGAATACGGGGATTCGATAATGAACCAGAAGTTATGAAGATCATAGCGCGTGAAACCAACGATGAGAAATTTCATATTTTCATGGGTAAGAAAGTAAAGGTTAGCGAGTCAGAAATCACGGATATCTATCGTAGAATTATGAGTACGATGGATAAAGACGATCATGAAGTGTCAGCGAAACTTGTTCTGTACGGTACAAAGGAGGAGGCAGAAAGCATACTTAGATCCGTGCTTTCAGGCGATAAGAAGTTTGCGACTCTGTATCAGAGTGCCACTAAGGAAAATAGGATGGAACTCAGAAACGCCACGAAACGTTCTGTTAGCCCAACATTGTGGGGGGCTCTCAAGGGTACAGCTGCTGCTGCATGCCATAGGACTGTAGTAGAGATAGAAACAAACAGCGGCGAGATACGATGGGCTGTTCTATTTGTAGCAAACAGGCGCGTTATTCCGCTACCTACCTTAAATGATCCAAACGTGAAACAGCAATGTACCAAAATAGCATTCGAGAACAAAGTCGTGCTGGAAGTGAAGGGAATGACTGAGGAAAAAGTCCATACCATATCAGGACGGCCTGTTAGGGAGATGCTAGATAACCCAGCTGCGTTAGAGATTATCAAATACATCATCTCTACTCCGAAGCTGTAGTTATATTGATCTGGATGCTTAGGTGGTAGCTATGATGCTGTTACTGAGACGTGTGTTTGGCCGTAGTGGTACTAATAAAGTTGAGGTCGATGAGGGAGTGTTTGACAAGTTAGCCGATGTGCTAAAGCGGCATGACCTCGGGAAAATCGAGTACCGGAATGGTGAGGTCGTCATTAAGATGACGCGAAGCTCGCTTGAGGGTTACACTCATCGTAACGGTAGACCACGAGATACGGTAACCAATATGCAGGATACGGAGGGTAGCATCATTGCTGACGCCGTTACTCAGCAAAGCAATGCATCGGTCCATGATTTCTCTGGACATCCTGGTGCTTTAAAATCCCCGATTGTAGGTACGTGCTACTTAACCCCAGAACCAGGCGCTGCGAATTTTGTAGCAGTGGGAGATAATGTGCAGGAAGGGCAACCCATGTTTATCATTGAAGCTATGAAGGTGATGAATTTAATCAAGGCTCAGAAAGCCGGGAAGGTGATTCACATAGCCCTCTCGAATGCATCTCCAGTGGAGTACGGGCAATTGCTGGCTGTAATAGAGTAGAGTGGTGTTCAAGAAAGTTCTTATCGCTAACAGGGGGGAGATAGCCGTGAGGATACTCAGGACGTGTCGCGTGTTGGGGATCGACACTGTTGCGGTACACTCACTGGTTGATGAAAATATGATGCATGTTAAATTCGCTGATGAGAGCGTATGCATTGGTCCTAACAGCGCTGCTGAAAGTTATCTAAATGTCTCTGCAATCCTAAGTGCTGCGGAACTCACAGGAGCAGATGCCATTCATCCAGGCGTTGGCTTCCTATCAGAGAACGAGAAGTTCGCGAAGTTGATAGCAGAGAGTGGATTAACTTTTATTGGACCATCTCCGGAGCACCTAACAACGATGGGCGATAAGATCACTGCTAAAAAAACGATGGCTGCCATGGGGATTCCAGTTATAACCGGATCTGACGGAGCTGTTAGAGACCTTGCAGATGCGAAGGACATTGCGGATTCTGTGGGGTATCCAGTGTTGCTAAAAGCAGCATCTGGCGGCGGCGGGAAAGGAATGAAGGTTGCTAATTCACCAGTAGAGCTCGAGGAAGCGTTCAAGCTTGCTAAGACAGAGGCGCAGGCCAGCTTCGGTAACGACAGTATCTACATTGAGAAATATCTCATAACTCCAAAGCATATCGAGATTCAGATCATTGCCGATTCCTACGGAAATGTCCTTCACCTCGGAGAGAGGGATTGCTCAATACAGCGTAGCAATCAGAAGCTCATTGAGGAGACTCCATCCATTGCCGTATTACCTAAAGCAAGGCGTAGACTCGGTGAGGTAGTTGTGAATGCCGTAAGGAAGATGGGGTATGTTGGTGTCGGTACATTCGAATTTCTGTATGAGGATGGTGAGTTCTTTTTCATGGAAATGAACACGCGGCTGCAAGTTGAGCACTGCATAAGCGAAGCGGTCACTGGTATAGATATCGTCAAGGAGCAAATCAAGATAGCGGCTGGTGAAGCTCTATCTTTTAGTCAGGATGATATCGTAATTCGTGGGCATGCTATGGAATTCAGGATTAACGCAGAGAACCCTGAGACATTTATGCCGTCGCCAGGAAAGATAGAGGAGCTGCACTTCCCAGGTGGCAATGGAGTTAGGGTTGATTCACATGTTTACAGGAATTATATCGTACCACCATACTATGACAGCCTAATTGCAAAGGTTATAATCTATGCAGAAACTAGGAGCGAATGTTTGATGAAAGCGAGATGCGCGTTAGACGAGCTAGTAGTCGATGGAATCTCGACAACAGCTGATCTGCATAGAAAATTAGTACGCAATCGCGATATCATTGATGGAGCTTACAGCGTTCACTGGCTTGAAGATAATTTAAGGAGTCTGTAAATGAACAAGATCCAATCGGATTTGCTCACCGAAATCAATTTCATAGACCATGGGTTTTTCGATAGGACTGGTGGGGCAAGTAGTGGACCATTCGAATCTCTAAATGTTGGATTGCACAAAGGAGATGACGTTGATACCGTGTTGCAGAATCGTAGGAAAATCGCTGATCACTTTGGAGTATCGCTGGAGGATATGATAATCCTGAATCAGCAGCATAGCGATACAGTTCATGTCATTGATGATAAGAATGTTGAGGCCTTTAGGTTCAAGAATGCCGAGAACTTCCTGTCGAACAAAGCTACGTACGGTGATGCGATCATTACGTACATAAAGGGACTGCTGATTGGAGTCAACACTGCTGACTGCGCACCAATCCTGTTGTGCGACAAAGATGCAATGTACATAGCAGCCGTACATGCCGGATGGAAAGGTGCTGTTGGCAACATCATCGAAAATACAATTGCGAAGATGAAAGAGCTGGGGTGCAAAAACATTGTTGCTGCGATAGGGCCATGCATTCAGAAGCGATACTTCGCGGTTGGGAACGAGGTAACTAGTGTTGTGGAACGGAGGTACCTATCGCACTTTGAAGGCAAGACGCAGTTCGATATGCAGTTATTAATTTTGGACAAGCTGATGAAAGAGGGAGTAAGGACAGTCTCTAAACTCAACATCGACACCATGACGAACCGCAGCTATTTCAGCCACAGACGACAGGCAGGTAACTGTGGTGTCCAATTTTCCGGAATTATAGTGAGGTAATGAAAATGAACAATATGCAACAGATGCTAGCGAGAGCACAGAAGCTACAAGCGAAGATCGCTGAGGCTCAGGAGGAATTGAAGAAGCGAGAAATTACAGGCTCGTCCGGATCAGGTGCCGTGGTTGTTGTAATGTCGTTGGCAGGGAGTGTGGTATCAGTATCGATAGAGAAGGCGGTTGTTGACCCAGAAGAAAAGGAGGTGCTAGAGGATCTAATAGTAGCTGCATTGCGTGATGCCAAGCAAAAGGCGGATAGCTTATACGAGGAGGAAATGGCCAAGGTAACAGGAGGCTTTAAGATGCCGGGGTTAATTTAAGATCTCGCTAATTTCACCACTAGCTCATGTTGTTTTTCAGATCGTTTGATTTTGATTCTGTAGTCCTCATCTACAAGAGCCAAACGGAAGCCAGGTATGCATTCAGTGTGATGCATCAATCGCAATACAATCATGATGTGATTTTCCTCGACTCGTTTGGATCCGATGTCTATGAATGTGCAGTCTGCGATTACTCGATCTTTGTGGCACGGAGTGCAGCGCTATCGCGCCTGACACTGTCGGGAAGGAAAATCCTCATAACAACAGTAGATGCTCTTAATTTCAAGGTGCCGCCGCCATCATGCTTCATGGATTGGTATGAGTTAATTGTACATGCGAGCCTCTCGCAACAAACCCTTTTAAGTACATTGAGATGCTATGGCTACGTGAGGGTCGAGTCTGTTACAGAGCGTGGTCAGTATGCTGTTAGAGGAGGTATCGTCGATGCTTTCCCTCCGGTGTCTGAATTCCCGGTGAGGGTTGATTTCTGTGGTAATGAAATCGATCTGATACGAAGCTTCGATCCTGCTACTCAGCTTTCTGGAGCCAATCTCGAATCTACGTTACTCACGAAGTGCTCCGAGGTTATCCTGGATGATCATTCACAATGCCTATTCCAACAAAAGTACAGAGGGAATGACCATAGGGTTAGGGAGTGTGTTATGAATGGAAATTTATTCCCTGGGATGGAGTGGTATCTCTCGTGCTTCCACGAGCAGACCACGAGTATCCTGGACTACTTCCAGCCAACCTCTACTAAATTTACCCTAGGCTTCGAAGTCGAAAAATATAATGGCTTGTTTTGGGATGGATTGGCTAGCAAGGATGGTGAGCCGCCGGTCCGCGATATCTTCTGCGATTCCGTTGCACTAGTAGTAAGTGAATTTGATGTAGAGAGAGTAGATCCACTCTCAGAAATAGGCACATCACAGCAGCACCATAAAACGTATGATATCAGGAAGCCTGGGTCTCTATCTGAGCTGATTAACGAGCTCGATCGTACAACATATAAGGTAGTATTCTCTGTTACATCAACAGGGACATTCAATATCCTGATCGACCTCCTGAAAGACCGTAATGTCAGGCAAATCGAGAACTTCTTTGAGGCAGAGCATGGGGCTATCAACGTAATAATCTCAGACCTGAAACAAGGGTCCATATCGGATGAGCTGGCCATATACACTGAGGGTGAGCTTTTTGGAAAGCCTCTAAAGCTTGTTAAAAAGAGCAGCTCCCGGAATGTGTACAAGGATTATTCCAAGTTGTCGATAGGGGATTATGTAGTGCATGAGATGCATGGGATTGCAATGTTTGATGGACTGATTCAGTTCGACGTCTCTGGCGTCATGCATGAGTTTATCAACTTAATGTATGCTAATGGTGACAGGCTATATGTGCCGATCGAGAATATCTCGGTAATATCGCGATACGGCGGTAGTGACACAGTCGTTCAGTTAGATTCCCTTAAGAGCAGCGCATGGAGTAGGCGTAGAAACGGGGTGCGGAAAAAGCTCCTCGTCATTGCAGGAGATCTGCTAAAGACTGCGGCTACGAGGAAGCTCAACAAGGTTGAGCCTCTGATGATCCCGTCAGGATTTGATAAGTTTTGTGATGGCTTCGGACACGTGGAAACTGATGATCAGCTTACTGCAATATCTGATGTCATAAATGATCTCATGGGAGATTGCGCGATGGACCGCCTTGTCTGCGGAGACGTCGGGTTCGGAAAAACTGAGGTTGCCCTGCGTGCAGCATTCGTGGTAGCATCATCTGGTAGGCAGGTCGTCCTACTCGCTCCAACCACCATACTGGTAGTCCAGCACTTCAAGACCTTCAAGAAAAGATTTGATGGCTTCGGCATCAAGGTATGCGAGCTATCAAGGTTCGTCAAGAAGAAGCAGTTCAACGAGAATCTCACTGGCATAGCAAGCGGGGAAATTAAGATCGTGATAGCCACACACTCCATCATATCAGGCAAGATCAGGTTTGATGATTTGGGACTGGTGATAGTTGACGAGGAGCAGCACTTTGGGGTTAAGCAGAAGGAGTTCGTGAAGAGTATCAATCCGAGCGCTCACTTCATGACACTAAGCGCAACGCCAATTCCAAGAACACTGCAGCTTGCTGTCACGGGGGTGAAGGATCTGAGCATGATCACCACACCTCCAATCAGCAGGCTTCCTGTTAAGACTATATGCTGTGACTTTGACAAGCAGCATATAGTTGATGCTATAGACGCTGAGATCAAGCTGGGCGGACAGGTGTTTTTCGTAACGCCACGTGTCGAGTACCTTGATGATCTGTATACGATGACAACCAGGTTGTTTCCCAACCTGCGAATTGCCGTCGTTCATGGTAAGAGCGGGAAGCTAGAGGAGACGGTGATGGACTTCTGTAATCACAAGATCGATATCATGATCTCCACCAACATCATTGACTCCGGTATTGATATCCCAAATGCAAACACCATCCTTATCCACAGGTTTGATCTGTTCGGACTCTCCCAGATATATCAGCTACGTGGCAGGGTCGGAAGGTCGACAAGGCAGGCGTATGCGTACCTCCTCTTGGATCCGCATAGGACAGTGACCGATAACGCGATGGCACGGCTTGATGTTCTCCAGAAACTCAACACTCTGGGCTCTGGTGTGAATCTGGCGAACTACGACTTGGAACTGCGGGGACCAGGTAATTTGCTTGGCTCCGACCAGTCCGGCTTTATCGTTGAGGTCGGAGTCGAGCTGTATCAGTCGATGCTCCAAGAGGCAATACTGATGCTGAAGGCTGGGTTCGACGAAGTCCCTCCTGAGAAGAAGAATCCCAAGATTTCGCTTGGCGTTCCCGTACTAATTCCGGACTCGTACATCCAGGATATTAACCTACGCCTGGAAACGTACAGGAGGATAGGGGCGCTGAAGGACGAGGAGGATGTGTATTGTATGGAGTTTGAGCTATCTGATAGGTTCGGCCGCATTCCGTATGAGACCAGGAATCTACTGGATCTCATGAGAATAAAGATCAACTGCGTAGCCGCCAACATCGAGAAGCTAGATGTAGCAGCTAGGGGGTTGACCTTCTCGTTCTTCGAGAACAAGTGTTGTAACACTGGCGCTCTACTAAGCTTCCTACACTCTGATATTGTGAAGGTGTACTGTGGTAACGCGAAGGTCAGGCCCGACCATAGGATCGTTATCGTGAAGAACTGGCCCAGCATAGCTGAGAGAACTCTGGATGTTATCGCTCTCACAGGTGCGTTGAACTTTACGGCTCCGGCAACGACGAGCACATGATCTGCAGATCATGATGTTCACTACCGTATCATTTTTCTTCTGGGCCAGTACTTGAGCTGGGGTCACCGGAGGTATCAGTTAGGGCGGATACCAGGCTCTGTAACATTCCCGGTATTTCGTCTAGGAGCCCATCGTTTATCGCCCTCTGCACAAGGTCGGCTATAGTACGGTATCCCTCGGTGCTCTTGATCCTCTCGAGTGTTTGAACAAACCTGACTAACACGTCTGTATCACGCTCCTCAGTTGCTTCTGTTTCATCTCCCAGCACTCCGTTCACTTTGTCCAGTATCCAGTGTGCTGCAGTATCCAACTGCTCCTGCCTTTTAGTTAACACCTCTACCTTTTTAGTTAGTCTCCCTAATGCCCTGATTAGCTCCTCCTCAACTCGTGCCTGTCTACACACGATCCCCTGTAGTGTACCTACTTTCCTCTGCACCTCTAGTACATGATCATCCACTCCTCTCTCTACTACCTCATCCTCATCCATCATCACCACAGGTGATAACCTCTCCACCTCTCTATCATGTTCATGGTACTCACCCCCTCTTACTACCCCTGTTCCTATCATCACCATTGTTGATAGTAGTACTAACTTG
>JAITIT010000049.1 GCA_031279295.1 Holosporales bacterium
AGTGAGACTGGCTACAAAATCACCAGTCTAACTGGATCATCAAAACATCACCTAAGTCCAGGATTTTTAAGTGGTCGGGAAGAGCGGATTCGAACCGCCGACCCCTTGCTCCCGAAGCAAGTGCGCTACCAGGCTGCGCTACTTCCCGTTGCCCAATAACAGCATCGTATCACTTTTGACAATTATGTACCATAGATGATAACGTGGATACGGCCACACCACAGCTAACTGTATGAAGGCTAATGAGTTAATTAAAAGGTATCCATTGGGTTTAACAACATGTTCTATACGACACGAAAAGATTCAGTCGCGTTTCCTGTACGCATCAAGCTGGATAATTTTCTCTGTCGATAATCCAGGTTTTGCATGCTGCAAGTGTACATGTGCACTGCCCCCCTAAAATTGCACAAAAGAGAAAGCAAGAGAGCGGGTGTATACTAATGGGAAGTACCAAAAGGTACAGCCAGTCACAAAAGCAGAATAATGAGGCACCTTTGAGACAAGATGTTGTTCGTATAGCTGGCAAACACGGGAGGGCGTTGAAGTTATTTTAGTATCGTGTTACACTTCCCAGAATGGATGGTTAGTATTGTTTGAGGTATGGTTCATTTTATGATTGCCGTGTTGAAAACTGGAGGAAAACAGTACGTTGTAAAGCCGGGTGACGTATTAAAGGTTGAAAAAATTGCGGCAGAACCCGAAGCAATTGTGTCTCTGACTGATGTTGTGATGGTGCAGCAGGACGATGGTAAGGTCATAACTGGAAAGGACCTTACTGGTACCGAGGTTGTAACAGCCGAGGTTCTTCGACACACGAAAAATCGGAAAGTCATTGTCTTTAAGAAGAGACGCCGCCATAATTCTAGGAGGAAAAATGGACACCGGCAATGGGCAACCGTATTGAAGGTAGCTAGCGTCACTGGTGGTCAAGCTAGTTAAAGGAGAGCAGAATGGCAACTAAAAAAGCCGGTGGTAGTTCGCGTAATGGAAGGGATTCTAGCGGGAGGCGTCTTGGTGTTAAAAGGTACGGTGGACAAATTGTCTCAGCGGGCTCAATAATAATCAGGCAACGTGGGACTAAGTATGGAATTTCCGATAATGTCGGGTTGGGAAAGGATCACACTGTATATTCCACCATTGATGGAATTGTGTTCTTCAAGCGTGGACGCGGAAATAGGACGGTTGTTGGGGTACTTCCAAAATTATGTAAGTCAGAAGTGTGATGATGTCATGCTCTACGCAAAGTATGTCAGTTGAAAAAAGAGTTGCGAGACATGTTGTTGCAAACCGTGTGTGTGATAGGCATACAATGCAGCCAGGTTCTTAAAGTTGGGTAAGGAATACATTACGTGTTTTGTTTGGCGGCTGGATTGTTGTAACATGTATGAGGTGAATGTTCGTACTGAGTACGTGGATTAGAGATGGCCAAAGATAGGATCCCTCAAAACCTCAACGAGGATAAGAGGTTCGATAGCTTCATCGATAGTATCGAGGAGGAGATCCGCAACGAAAATTGGCAGAGGCTTTGGGAGAAATACGGCAAGCTTGCTACCTGCAGCATTTGCGCAATCATCATGGCTGTTGGTGGATACAACATGTGGCAGAAGCAGGACCTTAAGGATAGAGAATCAATTTCCGCTAGGTACGTTGAGATCCAGAATCTTGCGATGATGGGCAATGTATCAGAGGCCATGGCACAGTTCAAAGTACTCTCTACAACGTCGCAAACCGATTACGCTACACTAGCCAAATTTGAATACGCGGCACTCCTAAGACGTAACAGTGATCAATCTGCGATCTTGGAGTACAAGACGTTATATGAGAGCAAGAAGACCAACGTGTTGATCCGGGATCTAGCCTACGTATTTTACGTCTTGACATGTCTGGATCTCATGTCGACAGAGGATCTGATGACTAATATCGATGGATTCATACAATCCCTCAAGACGAAATATGTCAATGGAGCATGGACTCTCCTTGCTCAGGAAGCTATGGCATTTTGCTACTTAAAAAAAGGCGATAATAATCTAGCGAAAGAGGTGCTCCAATCACTTGCGAAGACCCGGGGCATTACTGCTATTATGGCGGATAGAGTTAGGGTACTGTTGCATTCGATACCATAATTGAATCGCTTAGTTGCTATAGCCTTTTTTGCGCTGCTGTGTGTGTGTACAGTGGATGCTAGAATTACTCTCAACTCTAAAGTGGTCTCGTTCGATCCAGTCAGCGGACTGATTACGGCATCTGGAGATGTTGTGATCACGCAGGAAACAGATGACCATCGAGTTAGGGAACTACATACAGACAGGATAGAGTATAACAAGAACACAGGGAACATCCTTCTCGTTGGCAACGCTATTGTTAAGGACTATACAGGTGATCTCTTCTCGGCAAACAACATCAGGCTGGATGAGGATTTTAAGAATGCAATTGCCGAAGCACTGGTGTTTGTGACGAGAGATACTATTAAAGTCAAGGCGGAAATGGCACGTAAGGATGGTGAGGTATTTACATTCAATGATGCATCATACTCTCCGTGCCGCGAGACGAACTGCAAATTGCCGCTCTGGGACCTAGCAGCAGAGACAGTCGTTTATGATCGTAAGGAGAAGAAATTCATCTACAAAAATGTCAGGCTTAGGATCAAGGGAGTACCTGTGCTATTCACGCCATACCTCTCTCACCCATCCTTTGACGTGAAGCGTAAAACCGGGTTCCTGCCTCCTGTCATCAGGCATTGCTCAAGAAATGGGATGTTCGTCGGGATACCGTACTACGTGGCGATTGGTGATGATCGAGATCTGAAATTGCTGCCGTTCTTAAATTCCAAGAAGCGTGGTCTGATAACGTCGGAGTACAGGCAAAAATTTGCGAGTGGAGATTTCGATATTTCAGCAAGTGCCCTCTCGAGATCAAAATCCAAGACGGCTGAGGATGTAGATAAGCACGCAAGGTGGCATGTGGATTCGTCGTTCCACTCATATAATTGGGATAGGAAGACTCTGGCCGTCAGGATCAATCGCTCACGGGATGTGACTTACAAAACTACATATCCAGTTGATTTCAGGCGCCATAACTCCCAGTGGCTAAACTCGACGTACAACGACTCTAACGCTATCTTCGAGACGTACGATCGTAACTATTTCCTGACAACGGAGTCTCATATCTTCCAGACGGATGACAAGCTTACTGCCCCTACTGTCTTGCCGCATATTAACCTCGATTGCACGAAAGGTAACTTTACGTTCAACAGTGATATGATGTTCCTCACGAGGAGGAATGCCCCATCTCAGACTCTCTCGAAGCGGTTTTGCAGAATCAGCAACAAGGTTGGGTGGAACAAATCCATGAGCTTGAATAGATTCCTAGTTGAGGTAAATTCCGGAATCAGGACAGACATTTTCAATGTGGGGAAGACTACGGACACGACACAAAACCCGCCTCAGGACATCACAAAATCTGCACACAAGATTTTCCCGATTTTTGAGAATCAGGTAAGTGTGTCGATGCCGCTTGTAAGTCGAAGTCGTATCGGGGCAACTGACAACACAGTAATCTGGGGACCAAAGGTTACAATCACCAGCATCGAGACATCCAACAAGAGAACGAACTTTAAGCCAAACGAAGACTCTGTATTTAGCAACTTCAGTGACATTAACTTCTACGCCCTCAATAGGTTTGGGGGATACGATAACATCGACGCTGGTGAACGTATCTCGATGGGGTTGGAAGGATCTAGATATAACTCCAAACGCCGGTGGGTCAACGCCTTCATCGGGAAATCAGCCAGGCTTGGTAGCAAGAAGAACACAACGTTATATGGACGCAACTCTATGGTTGGCAGGGTGATACTGAAACCACTAGAGAACATTGCAATGAGAGTTCGCTTTGTGGGATTCAAACCATTCGAGAAGTCTCAACTGTTTGAGGCAGGAGTGAATGCTAGTTACAAAAACGTCTTTGGTGGAATTGGGTATTTCCATAACTCCAAAGTTAGTGATGTCCAGGAAGGTGGGCTATCGCAATTAAACATTAGCTGTGGTGTGAAAATAAATGAGTTCTGGAACATCTCTGGTTCTCAGGTCATAAACCTAAAGCATAGCAATGGCAAGCACATGTTAGCACACGGTGTATCAGCGACGTACGATGATGAGTGTTGTAACTTCAGCGTTGGCATCTACAGGATGAATTTCAGGAAGAACGACGTGAAGCCAAGGACCGGCTTCATACTCAGCATTGTATTCAAAACACTCGGTAATATGATCAAGACCCACAGCATGCGATCGTTCGACACGGATGTAGGAAACGTAGAGTGAGGAACATCACTCTACCAAGATAGAGTTCCTCCCTAAGATTGTACTAGAAAAAGCGTAATGGTACTACTCAGGAAATGGAAAGAGATACAACGAGGCCTTATAAATTTTGAGGCTCAAAATATATAAGTAATCTACTTCTTCGAGTCTTCGAACCGATCTCTGTACTTACCGAGACCACCGAATGTCTCACCGAGTATGCCAGCTGTTTTCCCACCGCTCTCTGTGCTCTCGCTGACGATGTCAACCTCTTGCCCTTTCGTCAGTCTCGATACTGACCTCACAACCCCATCACTAGAAAACACAATGACAACCGTCTGCTGGTCGATGGTTTTGTGATCAAGGAATCCGTTCTTCTCAGTCTTCTTAGCTACATAGAACCAACGGTAACTCCCATCACCAGTAGACAGTGATGAGCTAGCCGTTGGAGAACCTACCCTCTCGAAAACATCCCGCTCCCTGTCCTTGCCAACAACTATCTTGTCGAAGTTACTGAACTCGCCGACGTACCCGCGGCTCATTACTACCTTTTCGCAGGCGCTAACGAGGATAGACACCACAACTAGAGACCAGATGCAAGACCACTTCATGTCAAGTACTACCCTGCCTCAGAGTGGCTCTCTGAAACTCGATCAACCAACTCGATCACAGCCATAGGAGCAGCATCTCCATACCTGAATCCTGCCTTCATTATCCTGATATACCCACCAGGCCTGTTCCGGCATCTCGGACCTATGTCATCAAATAGCTTCCTCACAACCTCATTACTCTGCAGCCTTGAGATTAGTATCCTACGGGCACTGAGGGTATCGCTCAATGCCATCGTGATAAGTTTTTCCACGATCGGACGCAGCTCCTTCGCTTTGGGCAGAGTAGTCCTTATTTGCTCATGTTTTAGTAGCGAGCACGCCATCACTCTGAACATCGCCTTCCTGTGGGAGCTAGTTCTATTCAGCTTTCGCTGTGCATACCCATGTCTCATAACATTACCTCCAAACTAAGCATACGGATCATCCAACTTCTTGGACAACTCATCAAGATTCTCCGGTGGCCAACCTGTTACCATC
The DNA here is from genome assembly GCA_031279295.1 of Holosporales bacterium. Lineage (GTDB taxonomy): Bacteria > Pseudomonadota > Alphaproteobacteria > RUG11792 > RUG11792 > JAIRYU01. Next base: position 5,381 of record JAITIT010000049.1, read on the forward strand.
ATTCCAAATGCCAGTCCCATTGACTCTAACATAGCCTTAATTTCATTAAGGGACTTCCTTCCGAAATTCGGTGTCCTCAGCATGTCAGCCTCCGTCCTTTGAATTAGATCACCTATGTAGAAGATGTTCTCGTTCTTGAGACAGTTCGCAGACCTCACGGAGAGTTCCAACTCATCAACCTTACGTAGCAGGCTCTTATTGAATGGTAGGTCATCACTACCATCCTTACCAACTTCGCGATCTGCTACCTCATCGTAGTTCACGAACAGCGAGAAGTAGTCACGCAGTATTGCACTAGCCTGGGCTAAGGCGTCATCCGGCTTGATTGAACCATCCGTCTTGATCCTCAGAATCAGCTTATCATAATCGGTCCTCTGCCCTACCCTCGTCTGTTCGACTTCATAACTCACAAGCGCAATTGGACTGAATATCGCATCAACCGGAATGCACCCTATAACTTCACGGTCCTGACTATGCACTGCCGGCACATATCCAACTCCGTTCTCAACTGTTAACTCCATGCGTAATTCAGTATCTGTAGACGTTGTGCATATCACATGATCAGGGTCCATGATCTCTAGATCGCTTGGGCATTCGATATCCTTAGCACAGACCACACGTGCTCCCTTAACGGCTATCCGCACATGTCTTAGACGTTCGGAATGCAGCCTCAGCCTGAGGGACTTCAGGTTCATGATGATCTCTGATACATCCTCTCTCACGCCCGGAATTGCTGAGAACTCGTGAGCCACTCCATCTATCTTTACTGATGTAACGGCAGATCCTTCTATGGAGGAGAGTAGAACTCTTCTCAGGGCGTTACCAAGGGTAATTCCGAATCCCCGCTCGAGCGGGTCAATCACTATCGTTGCATCCCTCAACTTCGGGTCAGAGTATCGCACATCAACTCTACCCGGCATTATCAATTTACCACAAACATCCACGTGAACTACTCCAATAAAATATGCTAGTTTCTTCGGGCTTTCGGAGGCCGGCATCCGTTGTGTGGAATCGGAGTTACGTCAGTAATCGACGTGATCGTAAATCCAGCCGCCTGTAGCGACCTTATCGCGGTCTCTCTCCCTGCTCCAGGGCCCCTGATCACCACACGAACGTTCCTAACACCATGCTCTGCAGCCTTCTTAGCAGCATCCTCAGCTGCCAACTGAGCGGCATATGGTGTGGATTTGCGTGATCCTTTAAAGCCAACTACACCACCAGAGCCAAATGAAATCGTTCCACCAGCTTCATCAGTGATGGTGACTATCGTGTTATTGAAGGTAGCATTAATGTGTGCAACTGCATTAACGATGCCCTTCCTATCTTTCTTCTTCGTCCTGCTAACAATCTTCTGTGCCATAAACTCCCTACTATCTAGTTACCATTTTCTTACCAGCAATTGGAATGGCCTTGCCCTTCCTAGTTCTGGCATTAGTGTGAGTACGCTGCCCACGGACCGGAAGCCCCTTGCGGTGACGAAGCCCTCTGTAACACCCGAGATCTGTGACGCGTTTGATATTCAAGGACACTTCCCTCCTAAGGTCTCCCTCGACCTTATAGTCGCTATCGATAATTTCTCTGATCCTCAATACTTCGGCATCAGTAAGATCGAGCACGCGCTTCTCATCCGGAATGCCTGCCTTCTTGGTAATCGTACGTGCATGATACGGACCTATACCGTATATGTACGTCAGCCCAATCATCACCCTCTTCTGAGTCGGTATGTTAACACCTGCAATACGAGCCACTACTCTTTCTCCTTCTTGTTTAATATACCGTGTATCGCTCTCCTGACATCATCCAGACCAAGACTGGCATCCACCACCCTCAGTACTCCTGCGCTCAAGTAGTAATCCACTAACGGACCGGTTTTCTCACGATACTCTGACAACCTCTTTCTCAAAGCAACCTCGTTATCATCTGTCCTACGGCTGAACTCTTTGCCACCACAGGAATCGCAAACACCATCCACCGCCGGACACAAAAAGAAGTCGTTGAATACTCTACCACAGTTCGAGCACTTATATCTACCAAGAATCCTCCCGAGCACTATATCATCTCCAACCGCAAAATTCAAAACGAGATCGACATCCTTGCTAAACTCCTTCGCCAAACCTGATAGCCCCTCCGCCTGCCCAACTGTCCTCGGGAACCCATCGAACAGCAGATTTGCTCTCTTCTCGTCACTCAGCTTATTCAATTCACTTCCAACAAGGTTCAAGATTACTGCATCTGGTAGCAGCTCCCCAGCATCCAGCAATTCCCCTACTGTGCTCCCGCGTTCCGCAACTGGCGTCTCCCTGCTTGTCCTCAGAATATCACCAACCGATATGACAGAGAACCCGTAATCATTAACCAGGAACTCAGACTGTGTTCCTTTCCCACAACCTGGAGCTCCTAACAATACAACCCACAGCCCCTCCATGTTTATATCAACCCTTTCGCTCTTCCTCTTCTGAACAGTCCTTCATACTGCTGAGCAATCATATGAGACTGGAACTGTGCTACCGTATCGATCGAGACATTGACCACGATCAGAAGACTCGTGCCACCAAAGTAAAACGGCAACGATATCTGGGATAGTATAATCTCTGGCAGCATACATATGAAGCACAGATATATCGCACCAATTAACGTCAGCTTCGTAAGGATCACCTCGATGTAGTTCGCAGTGGTCTCGCCTGGCCGTATCCCTGGAATATAGCTACCGGACTTCTTCAGATTATCTGCTGTGTCCTTGGGGTTAAACATCAACGCTGTGTAAAAGAACGCAAAGAACACGATTGCAGCAACGTAGCACACCATATACAACGGCTGGCCATGGCTGAAGATTCTTGAGATGATCCCAAAGACCGACTCCGGATCCACATCGACAAACCCGGACACCGTCATTGGAAGCAATAGTATCGATGAGGCGAAGATAGGCGGAATAACTCCAGCGTTGTTCAGCTTCAGTGGGAGGTGAGTTCCCTGCTGCTGTGCAGGCATACCAGCAGCCATCTGCCTCTTGGGATACTGTATCGGAATCCTCCGGTTGGCTTTCTCCATGAAGACGATAAATGCTATTACTCCGACCACCATCACAAGCAGTATGAACAATGACATTACAGAGATCGCCCCCTGCTTTCCCATCGCAAATGTGTTGAATAGAGCTGACGGAAGGTTAGCCACGATACCGGAATATATTATGATCGATGAACCATTCCCGATACCTCTGGACGATATCTGCTCGCCAAGCCACATTATAAACAATGTCCCCCCGGTAAGGCTTGTCATAGTAGAGAACCTGAATATCATTCCAGGATCTAACACGGCACTCCCGGAATGCCCCATCATCCTCTCGAGCCCGACCGCTATCCCATAGCCTTGCATCAACGCAAGCGACACAGTCGCATACCGAGTGTACTGATTGATCTTCCTCTTCCCAGCCTCACCCTCCTTCTTCATCGCCTCCAGCTGAGGTGACATAGACGTCAGAAGCTGTACTATAATGCTCGCCGAGATGTACGGCATAATATTCAGGGAGAAGATCGTCATACGACCAATGGCTCCACCTGAAAACATATCCAGAATACCAAACAGCCCTCCGGCGTGGTTCCGTGTGAACTCCGCAACAACGGCTGGGTTAATGTTAGGGAGGGGAATATATGTACCGAGCCTGTAGATGATCAGGATAATAACTGTGAACCAGATCCTCTTCTTCAGGTCCGCTGCCTTCTTGAAGGAGGAGAGACTGAAGTTCTTTGCGAGCTGTTCTATCGGAGATGCCATCTACTACCCTTACTCTACAACCAGAGTCCCGCCAGCCTTCTCGAGCATCTCCTTGGCCTTCGCACTGGCACGCGTCACACATACCTTGACGGCGGTACCTATCTCGCCATTCGCGATCAATGAGATGCCATCCATGTATGAGGGCATATACCCTATCTTCACCAGAAGATTCTTGTCTATCACTTCCCCATCCTCCAAGAGCCTCTTCCCTATGATCCTAGCGATCTTAAAAAAATCCAGCTCATACAATCTGTCCCGATTGACGTTGACAAATCCGCGTTTCGGGAGCCTTCTATAAATAGGGGTCTGACCTCCTTCGAATCCATTGAGACTTACTCCGGAACGAGCTGTCTGGCCCTTCCCTCCCCTTCCGGAGGTTTTCCCCAAACCTGATCCAATTCCACGACCAAGTAGCTTCGTCCTCTGACGGGCCCCCTTGTTGTCCCTAATAGTGTTCAGCCTTAATTCGCTAGCCATAACAAATCACCTACGATATAACCTCGACCATGTGACTGACCTTTTTGATCAGCGCATCAATCGAGCGACTCCTCTTAAGCACTCTCTCCGAACAGATCCCTCTAAGCCCAAGGGACTTCAGATACAGCGCCTGCTTCTTATCACGCCTGATCAAGCTCCCCACCTGCCTAATCCGTACAGTTTTTTTAGAATCCACATCAGTCATTTTACACCTCCTACTACTTCATAGCTACTTGTGCTTTTCCAGCACCATGCGTACCCGAGCGCCGATCCAATATTTCAGGCAACTTCTTCCCAAGCTTTGCAGCTATCTGCCTCGGAGACTCAACTCTACGAAGAGCAGTAAACGTCGCACGCACAACGTTGTGATAGTTTCCTGAGCCAACAGACTTACTGACAATATCTTGAACACCAAGTGCTTCAAAGACGGCCCTCATCGAACCACCAGCGATAACACCGGTCCCAGCTGGGGCAGATCTCAAAAAGACAAGCCCTGCTCCAACCCTTGCAGATACGTCATGCCTAATCGTACGCCCTTCCTTTAGAGAGACTCTTATCATGCTCTTCTTCGCCTTCTCGGAAGCCTTCTTAACAGCATCTGGAACTTCCCGCGCTTTTGCAGAAGCATAGCCAGCTCGTCCTTTGCCATCTCCAACAACAACTAGGGCGGAAAACCGCATGTTCTTACCACCCTTCACAACCTTGGTAACACGCCTTACGCTTACAAGCTTTTCAATTATCTGAAACTCCTGAGACTCGCCCTGCTTCTTCCTGTTGTCTCTGTCGCTCTCTCTAGCCACTATAGCCCCCTAAAAAACAAGTCCATTTTCGCGTGCGCTCTCAGCAAGGCGTTGTACCCTACCGTGATACAGGAATCCAGACCTGTCGAACACAACTTCTTTAATTCCCTTACCTAGCGCCGCTACTGCAACGAGCCTTCCAACGCAGACAGCGGCCTCTTTGTTGCCGCCATTTTTCACCTCTTCCCTCACCGCCTTCGACAAAGTTGAAACATGGACAACCGTGTTCTTGCCGGAGATGTCGAGTATCTGCGCATACATATTGTTGTTAGTCCTGTGAATAAGCAACCTGCATCTGCCACACGACGTTCTGGAAATCTTGTAGCGCTGTCTCTTTTTGCGTATCCCTCTCAGCTCGGCTGATGTCTTCATTGCTACTTCCTCTTCCCTTCTTTCCTATAGACAAACTCGCCGGATCTCACGACTCCCTTGCCCTTATATGGCTCAGGCTTTCTGTATCCTCTGAGCAAAGCCGCAACGTCGCCAACCTGCTTCTTGGAGTGACCACTCACCACCATTAGAGTGGGCTTTGGACACACTATAGAAATACCATCCGGTATATCATACTCTATGTCGTGGCTAAATCCAAGCTGCATCACTAGTTTCTTGCCGTTGACCGCCGCCTTGTATCCAACCCCAACCATCTCGAGATCAACCTTGAACCCATCTACAAGCCCGCGGATAATGTTGCTTACGTTCCTCTGTGATGTGCCCCAGAGAGCTCTCGTCGATTGCTCCTGATTGACTGGCTCAAACAAAATTCCATCATTGGAAACACTGACTTTGATACACTGCGGAACGCTGTATCTCTGCTCGATCCCGGCTTTCTTGATATTCAGCGTGTTGTTCTCACAGACAACACTTATCCCAGCCGGCACCCCAACTTTATGTTTTCCTACTCTAGACATAACCGCTACCCCTCTAGAACACAGAACAAATAACCTCTCCGCCAACGGAGAGTTTCCTTGCATCTACATCAGACAACATACCCCGACTAGTCGAGATAATGCTTATGCCAAGCCCGTTTCTCACAAGTGGCAAATCCTTTATTGAGGAGTACACCCTACGCCCCGGAGTGGATATCCTCTTTATCTCACTGATGACAGGTTTACCATCGTAGTATTTCAGTTCTACCCTAAGCATTTTATAGCAGATACCCTCATTCTCAACGATGGTGTATCCCCTAACATATCCCTCGTTTTGCAATACCTTAACTATAGCCTCACCCTGCTTGAACATCGGACAGTCTACCGCCTGCTTCCGTGCCATCTGCCCATTCCTGATCCTCGTTATGAGATCACTGACTGAATCAACTAAGCTCATACCACCCTCACCAACTGGCCTTAACTACACCCGGCAGCATACCGGCGGAAGCGAGTTCTCTCAATGCAATTCTCGACAATCCAAACTTTCTGTAATACCCCCTTGGACGTCCAGTCAATGAGCACCTGTTTCTAACTCGCACACTCGAGGAATTCCTCGGCATTTCAGCCAACTTATGCACCAACGAGAGGCGATCTTCGAAGGAGATGTCAGGTTTCCTTATCTCGGTCCTCATCCTAGTTCTCGTAGCCTTCTTGTTCTCGACCATCCTCATCCTTCTTTTGTTATTTTCAATAGAACTCTTTTTGGCCATGTTCCTTCTTTCTTCCCTCCTTCATCTCAACTAGTAAACGGTAGATTAAACGCCTTGAGCAACGCCAAGGCCGTCTTATCATCCCGCGCTGTCGTGCAGATCACTATATCAAATCCCCTGATCTTATCTATCTTATCGTAGTTGATCTCAGGGAAGATAATCTGCTCCTTCACCCCCATCGCAAAATTGCCACTACCATCGAAGCATCTCGACGATAGGCCTCGGAAATCACGAACCCTCGGAAGTGCTACATATGCGAGTCTGTCCATAAACTCATACATTCTGTCACCACGAAGAGTCACCTTCGCTCCAAGATTTACACCAGCTCGTAGCTTGAATCCGGCAACTGACTTCTTCGCTTTGACGATGACGGACTTCTGTCCCGCGATCATAGTCAACTCATCTGCTATCATCTGAGCGACCTTGCTATCTTTCGCCGCATCAGATGACGTGCAGTTAAGCACAATCTTCTCCAGCCTTGGAACCATAAAATCATTGGAGTAACCAAAGGCCTCCTTGAGCTTGCCCTTGATTTCCGAAAAATATTTAGTCTTAGAATAACTCATCGTCCGACACCGCCCACAACATTTCCAGACTTCTTGAAGTACCGCACCTTCTTACCATCCTCAATCTTATACCCAACTTTTGCAGGTACATTCGTAGTTGGATCTATCAGCGACACATTCGATATGTCTATCGGCATCGCCTTTCTGTATGGGCCATCGGGATGCTTGTAATCCGGCTTTATGTTCCTCACAACGGTGTTAACGTTCTCCACAACTATCTTCCCCTCGTCCAGGAGAACTTTGGTAACAGTTCCGCGCTTGCCCTTATCTCTACCAGTAACAACCTGGACAACATCCCCTCTCTTTATTTTAAACCTCGGCTGTGTCATGCTACAAAACCTCCGGAGCAAGTGAAACGATCTTCATGTATCCCGCGACCTTGAGCTCCCTTGTCACCGGCCCAAATATACGACTGCCAATTGGCTCTCCCTGCTTGTCTATCAGAACTACCGCATTGCTGTCAAACGCAATCTGCATTCCATCCGACCTCCTTACGGGCTTCTTAGTCCTAACTATCACTGCTTTGTGAATATCGCCCTTCTTAACCTTCCCCCTCGGGATAGCATCCTTTATGGTAACGACAATCACATCGCCAACTCCGGCGTACCGCCTCTTTGAGCCACCAAGAACCTTGATGCACAAGACCTCCTTTGCTCCGGAATTATCTGCGACGCCCATTCTCGACTCCGCTTGAATCATCTCGCCCCCCTCACTTCAACCCTTGAGCCTACGACCCACTTCTTGGTTTTAGAGATTGGCCGAGACTCGATTATCTTGATGACATCACCAGCCTTAAACTCATTCGCCTCATCATGCGCTGCGTACTTTTTGTGGCGCTTTACGTACTTCTTATAGACTGGATGCATGAGCCGTTGTTCAACTAGCACCACAACTGTTTTATCGTTCTTGTCACTAACGACAACCCCCTGTAATTCCCGACGCGGCACTATTTTACCTCCTGCTTCTTCAACTGAGCCAATCGTGTCATAACCCTTGCTATATCCTTTCTACATACCCTCATGGCTGATGTCTTCACATCCTGCCCAGTCTTCACTGAGATCCTCATGTTCATATGGGCCCTTTTCAGATCAGTACATATCCTGTACAGCTCATTGGATCCCTTTTGTAACAAATCAGCGAACTTCATACGATCACCATCAACCAACACGCTTTACAAATTTTGTTTTTATCGGAAGCTTCGCAGTAGCCAGACTGAAGGCCTCCTGTGCCATCTCCTCCGACACACCATCGAGCTCGAACATTACGCGCCCTGGCCTCACCCTGCATGCCCAGTATTCTGGCGAACCCTTGCCACTTCCCATGCGAACTTCAGCAGGCTTTTTCGATACTGGTAAATCTGGGAACAATCTAATCCATATCCTCCCTGCCCTCTTCATGCAGCGCGAAATCGTCCGCCTCGCTGCCTCTATCTGCCTCGCTGTAATCCTAGCAGGTTCTACTGCCTTTAATCCGTATGCGCCAAAATTCACCTCAGTACCAGCGCACGCGATTCCCTTTATCCTACCCTTAAAAGCTTTCCTATATTTAGTCTTCTTGGGAAACAACATATCAACCTACCTCCATCATATCTTCTTATCTCTGGAGCGCAGGTCACCTACTTCGTAGTCACCCTTATAGATCCAGACCTTTATACCACAGGTCCCGTATGTTGTCTTTGCCACTCCTATGCTAAAATCTACATCAGATCGTAGTGTATGAAGTGGGACGCGTCCCTCCCGATACCACTCAGTTCTCGCGATCTCTGCGCCATTCAACCTACCGGAAACATTGATTCTAATTCCCAGCGCACCGAGCTTCATAGCTGACTGCATCGCCTTCTTCATGGCTCTACGATAGGAGACCCTCTTCTCAATCTGAAAAGCAATCCCCTCAGCTATTAGATAAGCATCTAATTCCGGCTTCCTTACGCTGACCACATTGATACCGACCTCAGTCCCAGCCATCTGAGACAGCTGCTTCCTCAGCTTATCTAAATCAGAGCCTCCCTTGCCTATCAGTACACCGGGCCTCGACGCGTAAATCTCGACCGATGCCTTCTTGGCTGGTCGTTCGATTACAACCTTCGCCACTCCAGCAGCCTTGTAATTTTTCTGAATGTACTCCCGCATCTCAAGGTCCCTGCGCAGGAGATTCGCATACTCTTTACCAGCGAACCAGCGCGATTCCCATGTCCTTAGTATCCCAAGCCTTAACCCTACGGGATTTACTTTTTGTCCCATACTACCTTAGTTCCTTTCCTCCACCACCACAGTCAGATTGCCGAAGGGTTTTGTTATAACTTCCCCCCTCCCTCTGCCTCTCGGTCTGTGCCTCTTCAGCTTTAGGCTATACCCAACATAAGCTTCCTTGACATACAACGCTCCCTTGTTCAGCCCATGATTCATTTCGGCATTCGCCATCGCGGACTGCAGCGTCTTCCTTACATCAACAGCTACACGCTTCTTGCAGTGAGTCAATACACCTAGAGCCTGCGACGTACCCATTCCCCTTATCATAGCAGCCACAAGATTTAACTTCTGGGGACTCACCCGAATCTTCCTTAAAATAGCTTTCGCGTTACCACTAGCCATAATCACTTCTTCGCCTTCTTATCAGCCCCGTGACCATAATACGTACGGGTCGGCGAAAACTCACCGAACTTATGCCCAACCATATTCTCAGACACGGACACTGGAACAAACTTCTTACCATTGTAAACACCGAACGTCAGCCCCACAAACTGTGGGATGATCGTTGACCGTCTAGACCAGGTCTTGATCACATCAGACCTCCCAGATGCACGCACCTTCTCTGCCTTCTCAAGCAAGTACCGGTCGAAAAACGGACCCTTCCAAACGGACCTTGGCACTTCACACTCTCCCTATTTTCGCTTAGATATTATATACTTACCAGTGCGCTTATTGCTACGAGTTTTTTTACCCTTTGTTGACACACCCCACGGAGTCACTGGATGCCTACCTCCGGAAGTCTTACCCTCTCCTCCACCATGTGGGTGATCGATTGGATTCATCGCCACACCTCGGACACATGGCCTCTTTCCAAGCCACCTGTTTCGCCCTGCCTTACCATAACTCCTATTCTGATGATCAGGATTAGACACAGTACCGACCGTAGCAGTACACAATCCATTGACCAGCCTCTGTTCTCCGGATGGCAACCTCAAGATCACGTATTCACCATCCCTACCAACGAGCTGAACAGATGATCCAGCTGCCCTTGCAAGCTGCGCTCCCTTCCCTTTCTTCAGCTCGATGTTATGCACTACTGTACCAACCGGAATATTCTTTAACAGCATAGCATTACCAGGCTTAATATCGGCCTTGTCAGACGCAATGATCGAATCACCGACCTTCAGCTTCTGTGGAGCTATAATATACTTACGCTCTTCGTCCTCGTACTTGACGAGTGCTATGAACGCTGACCGATTCGGATCATACTCAATCCTCTCAACGACGGCTGGCATATCTTTCTTGCCGCGGACGTAATCGAGGATCCTGTACCTCTTCTTGTGTCCCCCCCCTCTATTCCAGACCGTGATATGACCATGCGCATTTTTGCCGGCCCGTTCGGTCTTGTGCTTCGTTAGCTTCTTAAACGGCCTGCCCTTCCAAAGCTCGGACCTATCAATGTTGACGAGCTGCCTTTGGGAGGTTGTTACAGGCTTGTATTGTTTCAATCCCATTCTTCTTATACTCCGATCCCTAATTCAATTACATTCCCTGAAGCCAGCCTCACAACCGCCTTCTTAAAATCCGCTCGCTTGCCACGCCTCCCGCGGAATACACGTCTTTTCCCCTTATTTATGATGGTATTAACCGATACAACGTTAACACCAAAAACCCGCTCAATTGCGTTTTTTATCTCTGGCTTGGCAGCATGCTTATCCACCACAAAGACATACGCGTTCCCCTTCTCAAGGAGCATGGTAGTCTTCTCAGTTACGACCGGATATCTCACGATATCATAGTCTCTAAGAGTTGCCTGAGTCCCATCCATCATATCAACCTACCTTCTAATTCCCTCACGGCATCAACTGAAATCACCAATTTGTCCTTCCTGACGATGTCGTAGACATTCGCACCAATCTGTGGAATGAAGTCATACCCTACCACATTTGATAGGGCATCTACCACATT
>JAITIT010000066.1 GCA_031279295.1 Holosporales bacterium
TGCCACCACCATCCTCACCAGGTATCTCATCACCACCATCCTCACCAGGTAGCACATCCTCACCAAGCAGCCCATCATCACCATGTATCTCATCACCACCATCCTCACCAAGTAGCACATCTCCACCAGATAACTCATTACCACCATCCTCACCAGGTAGCACATCTCCATCAGGTATCTCATTACCACCATCCTCACCAGGTAGCACATCTCCATCAGGTATCTCATCACCACCATCCTCACCAGGTATCTCATCACCACCATCCTCACCAGGTAGCACATCTCCATCAGGTATCTCATCACCACCATCCTCACCAAGTAGCACATCCTCACCAGGTATCTCATTACCTTCATCTCCATCAAGTGGCTCATCATCTCTGCTACCTCCAACGAGCGGATCCACCGTTTCATCACGCGCTTTAATGAATGGCCTACTGTAGCTTACTGCAGAAGAACTAGATCCATCTTGCTTCCGTGTTTTCCACCTTGTATGCGCTCTTGCTGGTCTCCGTGAGCCACTACTGCTAACGCTACTAGTGCTACGATTGCTACTGACGCTATTTGCGTCATCATCGCGGAAACCATATCTCTGAGCTGCTATTGCTGCGTCACCATCTGTTGTGATAGCTATAATCGCTACCATGATTCCCATGGACATTAGTTTCGTTCTTATATTCATCTTCCATCCTCCCTAAAATTAATCTTGCTATACGACTACACGTGTTAATCTTGCTATACGACTACACGTGCTCATTAAATTCATGATGTTCACATCTAACTTCCTTAGTGTAGTTCTTGCTAACCACTACTTCCTCGAACGCTATGATGGCAGCTTGTAACCCGGCTAGCCTTCCGTGATTACCAAACATATCCAGTGTCTCTGCAATAAGGAATGCCGATAAAACCCCCAGCGCCGACCGGTTTTTCGTGTTGGACGGAAGTGTTATGATATATTCGAGTAGAGCGCTTTCATCCCGATGCATCGGCCTATACCTAGTGATGTCCCAGTATTGTGCATAGATACGTGTAAGTGCATCTATTAGCGCTGTGGCACCATCTCGGGCTGCCTCCAATTTATCCGCCACACACTTATTCGCTAGCCTACTATTTAGTACAACCAGTGGGCTCAGTGGAGCTATTGGTTGCGATGGATGATGTGATCTTCCATCGCTTCTATTTCCATCTACACTCGGCGCTTCAGAACCGTTGGATGCGCATGTGATTATCGCTGCTTGCAAAGCAATTATTATGGCCATTGTTTGTTTCTTCATTGTATCGTCCTCCCCTCCCTAAAGTTCATCCGCATTCCTTACGACTTCCTTGTCGTCAGGTTGCTCAAAGTTACATATCTCGTCGTTCTTAAACGCTACCGCTATATACAAAGTTGTCAGATTACGCATGAGCGCATGTATCTCTCCGTACACTCTTACTGTTCCAACTAGGCCTTCACGCCATTCTATGTGCGCAGCTAACCACCCAAGGTCGAGAATTTCCCTTTCTATGTTCTCCGGGTCGCTTCCTAGTCGCGCCGCTGCGTTGTGTTTTGCTTTGGATACCGCTACAACTTCTGCAGTTGCATGTATTGCCTGTGCACATTCTCTATATTGCTCCGCGCTCAGAATCACTTGCTTTATACACGTCCTTAGGTTTTCCAGAGCCTTTACCCTCCTACATTGGGGTATAGCCTGCAGAGGGTATATATGCCCATCATGTACGCTATGGAGCTCGCAGGAGCCTGGGGGAAACAGATTCTCGTCATCCCTATGTTTGGTCCTAGTCGCAGCTGTAGTTGCGTTGGTTATTGTTAGTAACAACGTTGCTATAGCACACGTCGCTATTGTTCCCTTGATCATTTTTCTTTCCTCCCAAATTCTTTTTATTTTGATATTTAGTATACTGCCCGTTGCTGTGCCAGCAATGTTTCAGCTGTTTGAGCTGCTAGTATCGTGGCTAATTCAGCTAGCTGATCAGAAACTACCGCGGCAAGTACGCCGGTGTTTTGGCCGAAATCTTTCAAGCCACTCTGTACTCGTCTATATACCTCTGCAGCCGTGACCAATAGGTTGTACACATCATCAAGTTTTTTTGTAAGCGACACTAACGTGCTACGAAGCTCTGCTTGTTGCCTTTTGTCAACTGGTACTCCAGCAAATGATTTTTCATCTCCTCCAGCATCCAATTTGCGCTCAATAGTATCATCGTTATCGCTACTAAATGTTGCTGACCGTGATCCCAGTGCTGATGTGACTACGCATACAACCATACCCGCTGCTACGCAGAACTCACTGATCCTCCCCATTATCGTTGTCTCCCCTATCCTCCCTTGTGTTTACAGGATATCAACGGGCACATTATCCTGTCAATCACAAAAGCGAAAATAATTTTAGTACACTTATCGCCAGCTTCGAGGAGAGAACAAATGTTGTTACTTCAAGGCCTCCGCCTGCACATGCTCAATGAGCTTGCCTATGATTTCATCGAGTGATGACCCATCCATGATCTTCTCTATCTTATATAATGTGAGATTGATACGGTGGTCCGAGACTCTACCCTGTGGGAAATTATAGGTACGGATACGCTCGGATCTATCTCCGCTTCCAACCTGCAGCCTCCGGCTTTCTGAACGTGAAGCATCTTGCTTCTGCTTCTCATTCTCATAGATCTTAGCCCTCAGGATTTTCATAGCCCTGGAGCGATTCTTATGCTGAGACCTCTCATCCTGCATGGTAACCACAGTTCCAGTTGGAATATGCGTAATCCTAACAGCACTATCAGTTTTGTTAACGTGCTGCCCCCCAGCACCAGATGCTCTGTATGTATCAATCTGCAAATCCTTTTCGTCTATGTGAACATCTACCTCCTCGGCTTCTGGTAAGACCGCGACTGTTGCAGCGGATGTATGTATGCGGCCAGCCGCCTCGGTTTCAGGTACCCTCTGCACTCTGTGTACTCCTGACTCAAATTTTAATCTTGCAAAGACACCTACACCTGATATACTAGCACTAGCGCCTTTAATCGCGCCAATACCGCTTTCATGAAATTCTAGCACCTCGAACGTCCAGCCGTGGATGGCTGCGTAGGATGAGTACATCCTGAACAGGTCAGCTGCAAAGAGGCCGGCCTCATCGCCGCCGGTACCAGCTCTGATTTCTAGTATCACTCCCTTCTCATCATCAATGTCCTTTGGGAGTAGAAGCACCTTAATCTTCTGTTCGATGTCAGCGATTGTACCCTTCAGGAATTTCGCCTCGTCGAAGGCCATGTTCCTAATTTCAGGATCATCAGACTTCATGAGCTCGTCGGCTTCGCGTAACTCAAGTTCCTTGCTCTGCAGTTTCTTGATTTCGTTGGCAATTCCAGAGAGGTCAGAATGTTCTTTCGACAAGCTTATATACTCGTTACGATCGAGGGAGGAACTGTCGTTGAGTGCTGAACTGATCACTTCGTACCTCTCCAGGATGGAGACTAGCTTGTCTTTGGAATTGTTCATTGGTAGTCGTGAGCTATTGATGAGATTGTCTTTGAGACCATCCGAAGTTCCTTACCGAGGCTATCGATTATCTGGTCCTTATTTGCGTTGGAGCTTTGGATAACTCCGTTCATCAGCGTCTCAATCGCTTCAAGTTTTCTTAATATATCGCACCAGATGTTATCATTCTGCTGTTGTGTACCCTTGATGACTAGCTCGTGTAGTTCCATTTGGTTCCTGGTAATTACCCTCACGGCATCCTGGTGCATTGCGATGGTATCGGTGAGCTTCGAGATCTTCTGGGCCACGTCCTTCTGTAGGTTGATGATCGACGTCCTGTTTCCATCGAGGTCATTCAGCTGTTGCTGGAAGGCGTATATCGTTTCCACGGTCTTCTCCAACAACCCCATCGAGAACACGGGACCATGGAACTCCTGGTAGTTATCAATAGCATCGAAACTCATGGTGTATTTTGAGAGCCATTCCTCGATAGCCTCTAGAAATTTGTCGGACGCTCTCTTGAAGTTAACGTTTAGGAATCCGATGATGAGTGAGCTAGACAGCCCGAAGAGCGAGCAGCCAAAAGCTATTCCCATCCCGGATAACGGGATCTTCAAGCTGTCTTTAAGTTTTGTGAATGACTCAGATGCTCCCGTTTCTTCGATCCCAAGATTATCGATGATATTAGCGACGTTCCCTATCGTATGAGATAACCCCCAGAATGTACCGAGGAGCCCAAGGAAAATCAGGAGCCCAGTAATATACCGCGGGAACGATGAGGCGTCGTCCATCTTCTTTTCGATACTGCTAAGGATTGTCTGCAGCTTCGCCTGGGATACCATCTTGTTGTTCTTCGATATGTACAATGTCAGTGGACGTAGAAGCTTGAAATTTTGGAGTTCCTGCCGTGTCACCTTATCGAAGCTTCTAAGCTTGGAGTGTTCCGCTCCCATCAAAATAAGCCTACTGTATATGAATACTATCCCAACAACAAAGCTGCCTATGATCACCGAGTTAATAGGGACGTTGTAGAGGAACGAGCTTTCCAGGATATCGAACAGTCTGAAGACTACAGCAGCGACAAGCGCCAGGAATATGGAGATTCTGATCAGGCAGGAGCCGCTGATGCTCAGTCTCATACAGTTGTCCTACCGACACCACACTGCAGTATATTCTATGATATCGAAACACCATTTGCCATTGTTATGAGCCAACCAATAGGAACAAGCAACCTATCTCCCCCTCTACTTGTTGTATCCTGACAGTGGCTGATAGACGCAGGCTATCCTGATTATGTTTACGCCGACTAGCAAACGTACTATAATTAACATAAGCGTGCGCAGATTACATATGCATCGTCTCCTTCGTCTAGGGGTCTAGGACACCGCCCTTTCACGGCGGCAACACGGGTTCAAATCCCGTAGGAGACGCCAGTTTGTTTTTTTAACCTATCTCTGAGACGTCGGATCCAGGGAACCTGGCAAGTATCTTCTGCATTAAATTATCGGATCCGCTTTCTGTAGTTCGGTCCTTAATCATAAGATCCTCAATTTTGGGGAAGGATGCGGTATGGGCGAGAATCACAATGGCCGCAATAAGTACATGCTCTGGACGCTCAGCGTTTTTCATGTTCTCAGTTTGCTTAAGAAGAATTTGCCAGAGGTATAGTAGGTTAGATAAATTCTTATCCTTCTTCTTTACGTGTTCGGTTATCCTTTTATATAGGGTAGATTGCAGGTTACTGAAAAGAGTGAACGGTGCACAGCCACTTACGATAACACAGTCGGCAAGCTGCGTAGCTTCGCTTGGACTTCCGGCAAGTACAAAGTCTAGGATTGCATCAATGTCGCACTGCCTTGCTCCGCCGATAGTCTTTATGACGGTGTCGGATGTTATATTCCCGCCCTTGTGTGATAGCATGATGATCTGGTCTAGCATCGAGAGAGCATCCCTAACTGAACCCCCTGACTCGGTGGCAACTATCTCTGCTGCTTCAGCTTCCATCTCAAGCCCTTCCTCCTTGGCTATGGCAAGCACATGCTCTGCCAGCTTAGATGTTGGGATTGGGTTCAATTGAAACGTCATACATCTTGATAGCACCGTCTCAGGTACCTTACTTAGCTCTGTTGTCGCGAAGATAAACATTACATGGGGTGGTGGTTCTTCGAGGGTTTTGAGGAGAGCATTGAATGCGCTCTTGGAGAGCATATGAACCTCATCGATGATGAAGATCTTGGATTTCCCTAGCACAGGTACGTACTGCGTTGACTCTACAATTTCCCTGATATCATCCACCCCTGTGCGACTGGCCGCATCGAATTCCATGACATCCATATGATTGTCGTTGTCGATTGCGATGCAAGATCTACATGTGCCGCATGGTGATGATGTGGGGCGTAATGAATCACCATTTCCAACACAACCGAGACACCTCGCCAGTATTCTGGCGGTCGTTGTTTTCCCAATGCCCCTAATGCCGTGGAATAGAAACGCATGCGGTACCTTGTTCTCCTCGAGGCACGTTCTAATGAACTGAGTCATGACCTCTTGCCCAATGAGATCATCAAGATTTTTTGGTCTATACTTCCTGCTTAAAACTACGTAATGATCAGACACCGTGACTCCTATCAGCTACTGCCGAACACGTTAGCGATGGATACGGCTATTATACTCCATCATGGTAGTTACTGCGTACATTTCTTGCTCGTGGTTCAGAGGCAAGGTCCTCTGTAAAATACAGAAGACCTTGATGTGTCGAGTAGCTACTATCCGCGAGCTGCCGCCCATGCTAACGACGGTAGTGGATGCCAGTTTTTAGCTACCGTCGTATTAGGTGCTCCGGTTTTCTTAGCAATCCATAGTTCCCACGCTATTTCGCCGTCAGCAATTGTCTCGTCAGTTATCGGTCTGTCTTCGCTGCCCAATACGTACGGTAAATAGTCGCCATAGGCCGGCATTACGTACGTCTTTGTACTTGTATCCAAGTCGATGCATATCGCACCTATTGAGCCGCCCTGCCCTGCCAGCTTGTACTGTGGCGATGTAGCTAGTATCGTGACCTTGCCATGCGTTGCTTACTTCATCGAACTCGCATGTCACGTAATCACGTGTGTTGCAGAACCCGGTCCCCACGGGCCTTGTTTGGCCTCATAGTATTGCGCGGTTGTTTCGCGCCCCGCTTCGCCTTGCCTATTCCCTACCAGCATTACCTTATATGTAGCTTTTGAAGTTCCAAATTCGCATATGTTTCCAGCGATTGCTGTGACGGTACTTCCACCTGTGATAGCTGATGACCAGTTACCTCTTTTCGTAATCGTCCACAGGCTATTAGTATCGCTTACGTGATATGGGTGTGTTGCGTTATTCCTGCTGTAAGCTATCCGCTGTGCATACTCCAGCACTTTGATTGGAGCTACCCTTGGTGGTTCTGGTACAGTCAGCATCGACCCCATGTGGTCTGCCACCGCCGCACAGATGTATCGGTGCAGCCTGGTTGCGCATAGCTTGCTCAGTGTACTCCCAGAGTACTTGCCAATGTGTTTGTTGCAGTCAGCACTGTATCCACACCTCTCTCACCAATTTCTCCTGCCAATCTGCGTGTTCGTCTTTGCGATCTTGTTCTTTAACATCGGAATCGAAAATCTTTTTAAGACACCTGTGCGGAATGTAATTATCAATGCTAGGGATGTTGCTTCCATCTACATAGATGATGTCAAATTTAACATGGAGAATTTTACGAACGATCTATCAGAAGAGATACCCTCATGCATCAACGG
>JAITIT010000032.1 GCA_031279295.1 Holosporales bacterium
TATTTTTTTCATACAATACCCTCCCCTATTCGTATCTAGGAACTCACCTCTTCCTTACACACCACGACATTACCCTGAGGGCTGCTTCCTCGATATTCTGCAGTGCCCTAGTGACATTAACTACGATGTCCGCATTGCTGCTCAGCTCCCGGATGCTCGTCTCTGCGCAATCGAAGTATTCAGCGCTCTTTTCCGGCCCTTCGCTGCAAAGAATAACGAAGTTTGTGGTTGCGGGGAAGCGCAAGCGACGCAGTGTATTGGCCTTGCGAACATACACCTTCTCCTTTGCTAAAGGCAACGTCATGCCAAATTACCGCCTGCGTGACGCCACTTATAACCGCGTTTGCTTCGAGACGTTCCGTGCTCTCAGTCTGTGGCTGCGCAGTCTGGTTGTTATGACTCATCCGCCTGGTTGTACTCCCCCACCTGCTCTATCTTCTGGGAGCTCCAGCGGCAACTGAGGTAGTACAGCTGGTCGATTAATCCGCCTCTTACGCTCTGTTGGTTTATCATGGTGTTTGGTCCGCTTTGCGAAACCGACCCTATGTACCGCGACTCCTTTGCGCGAATGTAGTATCACCGGAGTGACGAGTGGCGTCGTCTTAGTCACATTTCCCGGCGGGGGTACTGTGATCTTGCTATCACGAGCTGGTCGCTCCACAGTTACGGTCGAGACCAGGCAACTAATGCGATCCTCGCTAACAACCCTTTCATCTTTGGTTCTCCGAAGAAAACATTCCACTAACCTATACAGTGTATCACAATAACGAAGGAGCACTATCTGTGATCTGTGTACAAATTCGTCTATTTTGAGAAACAACACGGCCCAGCGGAGTGAACTTCAACTGCCAAAAAATCACTCTCGTCACTTCATAGGCATCCAGGATAAACAAGCAAGCTCAGGCCAGTTTCCCTGTAAAACCCACCACTTACCATTCCTAGAGAAGAGTGAGCAATTTAGCTATCATTTAACGGCGCGTCTTGCGCGTGATTGTGCTCAAATCCTAGGTTCCTAAACGCTCCAATCACAGCTTCTTCATGCTGTAACTAAAGAGCCGCCTCATAAAATCTTCGACGGACTGCGTTACAACTCCGGGATCCTGCACTGTTGCCAGTACCGTTCCTATCATCGGCAACACGGCTAGAAAGACCTGTAGGCGTGCTCCCAACACTGGGTCCAAGAATTGCGTTACTACATCACTAGGATCAGGGGCCGCAGCAACAACATCAGGCGCAGGCGGGGCATCCTCCTCTGGCTGAGGATCCTGAGGAAGTGCCAAGAATCCACCAACTGATCTTGCAACTAACGGCACCATCTGTCGCTCAACTCGGAATATAGGGTAAACCTATCAACAGTGGAAGCTTGCCGCACTGTCCTAAAAAACTGAACTGTTGCGCGAGAAACGACATCATCAATGGGCAATCTCAGTATCAGATCAAACAAACCATTCATCACCTGATTAAGATCATCAGCTGGATCACCGACACCTAGCAATGCACCAAAAAGCGCCTCAGGAAAAGAAAGACGCTGCTCTGGAGCTTTGTGGTGAACGCCTGAACACAGAGAATGCTAGCTGTGTCCCCCTTAACATTAACCTGTGCGCATTGCCAGGACCTGCCGCAGCAATTCGACTAAACGATCCAGCCAATCCAACAGCACTGCCAAAAACCTCAAGACTGCCAGCCCTCTCGGTATCTCTGGCTGCCGCAGCGTTCTCGATCTCATTCGCTATTGCCTCCGAGATTACGGCGCCAGACTCATGAAGTATCACCGAAGTAACCCTGAGCGCGATTGGAGCAAGATCAGCCGCGAGATCCGGTGCTACGGTGAGTGTCCAGCATACGGGATACGTCACCACTAATCATGCCAAACAGGGGCCTTGCCCTGCGGTACCTCCCCAATATTGCCGCAATGGGAGTTCCTTCGGGATCATGGTGTGGATGGATGACCAAGCCAAAAAGAAAAGCAGGAAATCCTCCTACACGTCCATCTCTATCTCCAACCCTTAAAGCCACCCTAAAAAAGCTCGTATAAGGCCAGCTGCTATCGCAAGCCTAACCACAAACTTTCTTATCTACAAGTCCTGTAATTTTATATCTTTCTTGGGCCTATCATTGCATATCAATCAAGGGTTACCTACCCATCTGCTCGCTGCCTTCGATTCTTGTATATCCGCTCCTCGTCACACAGTGGGCAAAAGCGGTGCTCACCCTGGAGGTACCCATGGATCGGGCATATCGAGAAAGTTGGGGTAATTGTGATGTATGGAATCTTGTACTTTGTCAGCACCTTTCTCACCAAATTTTTGCAGACCGAGTAGTCGGAGATGCGTTCTCCCATGTACAGATGCACAACGGTACCTCCTGTGTATTTCCTCTGCAACTCCTCCTGATGATCCATTACCTCAAACAGGTCATCTGTATAACTTGCTGGTAGCTGGGAAGAGTTGGTGTAGTATGGAGCCTCTTGCGACCCAGACTGGATAATATCGGGATACCTCTTCGCGTCTTCCCGCGCGAACCTGTACATGCATCCCTCTGCTGGAGTAGCTTCCAGGTTATAGAGGTGTCCGGTATCCACCTGGAATTCGACCAGTGTGGCTCTGATATAATCCAGTATCCTTAATGCCAGTGCCTTACCTTCGGACGCCGCTATATCATACGCATCATCAGAGAAGTTCCTTACCATCTCGTTCATCCCGTTTACGCCAATTGTAGAGAAGTGATTTTTCAATGTTCCAAGATACCTCATTGTAAACGGATATAGCCCCTCGTCCATGTAGCGAGTGATTACCTTTCGCTTGAGTTCCAGAGCAGTCTTCGCGATCCTCAAAAGATCATCGAGGTGTGTGATTAATCCAGCTTCATCACCTTTATGGAGATATCCGAGTCTGGCGCAGTTTATAGTTACAACACCAATCGAGCCAGTCTGCTCGGCTGATCCAAAGAGGCTATTACCCCTCTTCAGTAGCTCTCTTAGATCAAGTTGAAGTCTGCAGCACATCGACCTTATCATGTTAGGGCTAAGGTCTGAGTTAACAAAGTTTTGGAAGTATGGGATTCCGTACTTCGCCGTCATTTCGAAGAGGATATCTACATTCTCGCCTTCCCAATCGAAGTCCTTCGTTATGTTATACGTCGGTATCGGGAATGTGAAAACCCTGCCCTTGGCATCACCGTTGGTCATCACTTCTATGTATGCCTTGTTTATCATGTTCATCTCTTTCTGGAGATCACCATATGTGAAATCCAATTCCTTCCCACCGATGATAGGATGTTCATCCTTCAGGTCGTCCGGACATATCCAGTCGAATGTTAAGTTCGTGAATGGAGTCTGTGTACCCCAACGTGTTGGGACGTTCAGGTTGTATATGAACGACTGCATCTCCTGGTAGACTCTCTCATAATCTAAGCTATCTATCCTGATGAATGGGGCCATATACGTGTCAAATGAACTGAACGCCTGAGCTCCAGCCCATTCATTCTGTAGTGTTCCTAAGAAGTTGACGGCCTGGGAGAGCGCGGTAGATAAATGCTTTGGTGGTGACGCTTCTGCCTTACCACCAACCCCATTGAACCCTTCCTGGATGAGCATCTTCAAAGACCAGCCGGCACAATATCCGCTCAGCATATCGAGATCGTGGATGTGTAAGAATCCGTTGACGTGTGCCTCTGCTATCTTCGGTATATAGATTCTGCTTAGCCAGTAGTTAGCAACCACCTTGCCTGAGAGGTTCAGTATCAAACCTCCGAGCGAGTAGCTTAGATTTGCGTTGGCCTTGACTCTCCAATCCAGCCGATCGACGTACTCATCAACTGTAGAAACGGCATTCACAAACGCCTGCTTTTCAGCTCGTAGTTTCGCATGCTGCTCTCTATAGAGAATGTACGCCTTCGCGGTTTTCACGTGGTTGTTCTCGATTAAAACATCCTCGACGATGTCTTGGATTGTCTCGATGGTGGGAACAGACTGGGGGTACTGCTTCGCCAATTTCATCGCAACACTGTGCGCCAGAAACTCGGACTCAAATTTGCCAAATTCCTCGGTTTCATCGGCTGCCCCTGATATGGCCTTAACGATTTTATCGAACTCAAAAGGGACGAATGTGCCATCCCTTTTGATTACAAATTTTGGTGTGTTATTTATCATTGTTAATGTCTCCTAAATCAAAGTTCGGCTCACTCTCTCGCCTATGAGCTTCGTCATATTAGCGACTCCGTAAAGCGACACGAACGACCCAATCTTTGGACCACTCTCTGCACCAAACAACACGCTATACAAGGTTGAGAACCATGCCTTTGTGTTCCCGGGGTAGAACTTCTTGCCTACCTCAAATACAACATTCTGGAATTCGTCTGAAGTAGATGCTTCGTCCATTCTGCTGATTGCATCTCTAAACGCCTCCAGCGCTGCTTTCTGCTTCTCATCAGGAAGCGCTGGTACTCTTGATCCGGCCACAAAGTCGTTGTAGTAAACCACAGCGAACTTGGCAATCTTCCGCATGAATGCAGTAGTAGCATCAGAAACATTCCCTATGTATTTCAGGATGAACTGCATGAGGACTTCCGTATCGGATGTGTTGCAGGACTGCGCAAGGTTCAGGATAGTGGAAAATCGCAACCCACCTTCATTAGCCCCCCCCACTAACTTCCCACAATCAGCTCCTTGCTGCGTTGATCCGATGCTCGAATGCTCATGTATCCTTTTGTACACTCCGTTTCTGTGCTCCGTATCTCCTAGCAATGATTCTGATTTTGGGGGTTTTTGAGGGGGGCTAAGATACGGCGGATTGCCATTATGAATGTGGTACACCGGATTGTCCAATCTTGCTATTGCATCCTCGGATTGGAACTTTGAGATTGCCCCCATATACTCATCCATCGCATTCGGAATCACGTCGAAGTACAAGCGTTTCGCTCTCTGCGGGGATTGAAACATGTAGTAGGCCAAACTCTCGGACGGGGCGTATCTCAGCCACTCATCCATCGAAAGTCCGTTTCCTTTAGATTTTGAAATCTTCTTTCCCTCGTTGTCAAGGAAAAGTTCATAGGTCATATTCTCAGGTGGGATACCTCCGATAGCATGGCAGATCTTTGATGACAGTTTGAACGAGTCAATAAGGTCCTTGCCATTCATTTCGTAGTCCACGCCAAGAGCAGCCCAGCGCATGCCCCAATCAGCTTTCCATTGCAGTTTGCAGTTACCATCTAGCACCGATACCTCTTCGAGACGTCCGGTGCCAGGATCTCTATAAACCACAGAGTGACTGTTGATTTTTACCTCTTCAATCTGGACCTGAAGAACCTTTCCAGTATCCTTGCAAATCGGCATGAACGGGCTGTATGTCTTCTGCCTCTCCTCGCGAAGTGAGGGTAACATGATCTTCATAATTGTATCATAATTTTCGAGGATGCGGATCAAGTGATTGTTAAATCTCCCAGACTGGTACACCTCTGTCGAACTCTTAAACTCATACTCGAATCCGAACGAATCCAGGAAGCTCCTCAGCATCGCGTTATTATGATGAGCAAAGCTCTGGTATTTCCAGAATGGATCAGGAACATCTGTTAGAGGCCTATCTAAGTACTGTGCTAGCAAATCCTGGTTAGGCACATTCGATGGCACCTTTCTGAATCCATCCATATCGTCCGAAAAAACGACGATCTTTGCGGGAATATCCGAAACCCGCCTGAAGGCATTCATGACGAATGTTGTCCTTAAGACCTCCCCGAACGTACCGATATGTGGGAGTCCAGATGGGCCGTATCCAGTTTCCAGGATGACCTCATCGCTGCCACTTCTCTTGATCCTAGCGAGTATCTTACGGGCTTCCTCAAAAGGCCAAGATTTCGCGTTTTTCAAAGCATCAAGTAACGACCCATCTCTCATGGCGCATCAATTCTTACCTCTTATTGTCGACGTGCCCATCGTAACATTTTTGGTCCATACTTTGCGAGCGGCTCTTCTGCATCTGTGGGCCCAATCCAGCAGTAAGAGTGGATAAGTTTTATGGCAAGCGGTACCATGAGTACTGTCTCAAAAAAGTACGGTTTTGCCGGGAATTTAAAGCAATACAAGTGCATTTCTCTCGACAGTATCACGGTCGTCTCACGGCTCTACGGTGGGTGCTGTAGAGCTGTTGTTCTTACATCATGTTGGTCTCTACATACGAGGCTTACTGCTCTTGTCATGTATCTGGTAGACACTAGCGCTGAGGTTAACATGATAAGCACCTCTCTGGATCTTTGGTGATTAATCTCTGTCACAGATTGTAGGTTCTCTACACGGTCGTTTACGAACTTCCAGTAGTCTGATTCTATTGTGCCCTCTGCACTCATCCTCTTCTTCATGATCCATGCTCCTTACCTAATATACCAATTGAGGGCAGCAGTATACACCAGCTCTCTCGTTCTCTCTTTTATATGTGCAATTTTAGGGGGCAGAATATTTGGCGGATGGGGTGGGATTCGAACCCACGAAGGAGTTACCCCCTTGCTGGTTTTCAAGACCAGTGCCTTTAACCTCTCGACCACCCATCCAATCGCGATAATTCTACACTCCTCTGAAAATAAAAACCATGCTTTAGCTCCTACTTCTAGACCCCTCATAATAATCTCTCACGCTACTTTAATTTAAAGAGTCACTCATGGCAGAGTCGTATCAAGCTCCGGGAGATCATGTGCATATCTTATTGGTGGGCATAGGCTGAATCGATCTCTTGCAATGATAATTCGTTACCTGCTTAAATTCGTGCAGTACCGATAAAGTAGTGATACACTGTTGCGGACGACTAAGCTGATGCGTGCATGACGGTGATTGAGTATGTTTAGGCCTGTCCGTGGAATGAAGGATTTGTACGGAGCCGATTATCGTAAGTATGAATACATCAGAACACAGGCTATGTCGGTGTGTGAGCGGTACGGGTATAGCGAGATCTGTTCCCCGATGCTAGAGTACTCCGATGTTTTTCGAAGAGGCATTGGAGATGAGACTGATGTAGTTTCCAAGGAAATGTATACGTTTGTGGATCGTGGTGGCGAATCAGTCACCTTACGACCAGAGGGTACGGCTGGTATAATTCGCGCTGCTGTTACTGAATCACTCATTCAGACATTACCAGTCAGGTTTATGTATTGCGGCGAGATGTTTAGGTACGACAGGCCACAGAAGGGTAGGTACAGACAGTTCAGACAATTCGGGTGTGAATACATAGGGGAGAAGAGTCCATATGTCGATGCCATAGTGATCGCCACTGCATCCGAGATACTTAATGCCATTGGAATATTCGACTTCACAATTTTAGTTAACTCACTTGGAGATGAAGAGACATTGGAGGCATACACTAAGGCTGTGGTGAAATACTTCTCTAGGCACGAGAAAAGCTTATCACCTGAGTCTCAGGTACGCCTCTCAAAGAACCCACTAAGGATTTTGGATTCGAAAGACAAAACAGATATTGAGATATGCTCGATGGCTCCTATCATCACGGATTATTTCACAAGGGAGGCAGGTATATATTTTGGCAAGGTCAGGGAGTTACTAGATACGTACGGCCTAAGATACGAGGTAAATAATTTTTTGGTGAGGGGCCTTGATTACTACACGCACACCGCCTTCGAATTTAAGCCAGTCACTGGCGAGTTCAGAGACTCAATTGGAGGAGGGGGAAGGTACGACAGACTAGTTGCTCTATTCGGAGGCCCAGATGTTTCTGGTATAGGATTTGCGTTCGGAATGGAACGCCTGATGATGCTGTTGAGTAGTGAGCACTTCGATACAACCACAAAAACCGTGGCCATCATTCCAGTTAGCGATAACGAGAATGACTACTCATTCTCGTTGTTCAGAGAATTGCACAATGCCGACATAGCCGCTGAATTCATACATTCCGGAAATATGAGCAAGAAGATGAAAGTTGTTGATAGACTTGGATGCGAGCTAGCGCTGATCATAGGCGATGAAGAACGAACCAGTGGTACCGTATCAGTCAAATTTATGAACGTAGCAGAATCAATAGCCAAATCACGTACCATTAACGCTAATAGCGTTGTACAATTCGTAAAGAACGCGCTGAAGTAGTACGGTCTTTGCAAGCTTTGTCCAGTGATGATATAAGTTAAGAGAGAATTGTTATGACCCGCTAAACTCTATGCACATAGTTCATCCTTTTGACCCAATCTTTAATGAAGAGTCTCAAGCTTTGATATTAGGAACATTTCCATCAATAAGATCAAGAGAGTTAGGTTTTTACTATGGACATCCACAGAATAGATTTTGGAAAATTATCGCAGCCATTACAAAGACCTATCAGGTTCCACAAACAATAGACGGTAAGAAATTCATGCTACTTAAAAACAGAATAGCCCTTTGGGATATCTTGCAAAGCTGCAATATTGAAGGATCAAGCGATCATAGCATAAGAAATACTACTCCAACAGATTTATCGGGAATATTAAATAAGGCAAATATTAAATGCATCTACACAAATGGCTTACAATCATACCGATTCTTCATCAGATATTATGGTAAATCTTACAGCGGCAAATTTATAAACCTTCCTTCGACGAGCTCCTCTAATGCAATGTATACCCTCGAGCAATTAGTGATAATCTGGACTCAGATCGTTAGTTAAGATTTATGGAGTGAAGCCCCTCCCATTTTGATTTTCTTATATCAAATAATGCATCACTAACAACAAATAGTTAGTCCCGAATTCTGCCTCCCATTCTTGTCCCCAGAACAAGTTTAACAAGCGCTTGTTTTGCTAGATCTGCTACTGCTTGGTATCCCCAGAATATGTTTCTCAGATTTCCAAGGTTTGTGAACTAGACACGTTGCACTGGCTTACAGTTTGCATGCAGATTCAGCTCTTAGGCTAATTTCAGCCGTTGAGTCTTACTGAGTGATTTCACTCCATCACAGAGCCTAAAACACACTCCGTGGGTTATAATCGTAACTCTCGGTACTTTTCAATAGCAAGCCCATTAACAGCAGTGATGCGAGCTCGGCACAAAGTCACGTAGTCTATGGGCGTAAAAATATTTTGACAGCGTGAATTACGGTGATGCACAATTGTAGATGCGATGCACATAGGAAATGCAGAGCACAAGTACCGCGTGTAGCCTGAACAGGCTACAGCATCAACAAAATAGACAACAACAAGAAAGGAAAAGCATGAGCAGAGCAAGTATGATCATGATCGTATCACTAGCGGTAGCGGGAAACACCAACACCGGAGCAATGGAATGGGGTTACCGAACCGGATCAGGAAGCAATTGGATCCAGCCGATAGTGGGCGAGCCAACCACCCCAGAGAATGCACCACACACCACTGCACCGGTAAGGAGGCAGAACCATAACCACGGTCCACCCAACCTCAAGATCATGCGGCTAATAACCGAAAGCGGAACAGCATACCAGCGCCCCACCCAACAAATCTGGGAGAACAACCAACCTCCGGGAAGACGCTGGGCACAATGTCTCCGACGATTATTCTGTTGCTGCGGAACTGACTAGAACAGAAGACGACGGATACACGAGAACACCGCAGGCTACGGGAAGCATATGGTAACAGCACCAGTCCACACAATACCCACACACCGAGGAGTGCAATGTGAAGGAACCATATACGACCCTAATAGCAACGCCGGCGACAACGAACAGCATCGATGTGTGTGGTATGGATGAGCAACTACGTTGTAGACCCATTCATACACAACGATCAAGAACTATGATATATTACAGAGCGTAGCGAGCATGGGAGTGTTTTTTTCCTGGTGAAATGCCAGGAACCTATTTCTGGAATGGATACATATCAAAGCCATTAACAGCCTTCAAAGATAGAAGGAAGAATTGGACTACGCGGGAACCGTGCAAAGTAGATATGCCTAACTAAATATGCATTGGGCGTAAAAATATATTGGCAACGGAGTCTGTATCTATCATAATATTGTAGATGCAGTAAGGTAAATGCGCATTTAACGCATAGTAACCACACACAGGATAAACGATATGGAAAGAGACACAGCTTGCTGTAGCAAGCACAGGAAACAAATTGCGGCTAGGATGCGCGCGATACTCATAGCGACCACTACTATTACGCACGCCGGCGTATTCACAGCCGCTATCAGCACCCACGCCAGCGGCGCAGAACACCCTCGCGAGACACCCACAGGCGGCAGCACAAACCCAAATGACACGCGGCTACACGCCACCATGCTCACCGCAGTAGCGGTAGACCGAACGGCCACCGCAGAGGATAGCATAGTTAATAACGGCGCTGGAGGGCAACAACAGGCAGACACACAGGCAACAATACCCGCGGACCTAGATAGCACACAGCTACACGCCGCAGCAGAAGGCGATACAATTCACGACGGCACTGGAGATCAACAACAGGCAGACACACAGACAACAATACCCGCGGACCTAGATAGCACACAGCTACACGCCGCGGCAGAAGGCGATGCAATTCACGGCGGCACGAGAGATCAACAACACGCAGACGCACAGGCGACAATACCCGCTGACCTGGAGGACGCGTGGCTACACGCCGCAGCAGAAGGCGATGCAATACACGACGGCACGAGAGATCAACAACAGGCAAACATACAGGCGACAATACCCGCTGACCCAGATGACACACAGCTACACGCCGCAGCAGAAGGCGATGCAATACACGACGGTACGAGGGGTCAACAACAAGCGGACGCACGGGCGACAATACCCGCGGGCCTAGATGGCACGTGGCTACATGCCACAGCAG
>JAITIT010000072.1 GCA_031279295.1 Holosporales bacterium
GAGGTGGAGAGGTTATCACCTGTGGTGATGATGGATGAGGTAGGGATAGGTGATGAGGATGAGGTAGTAGATAGGGGAGTGGGGAAGCGAGGTGAATTATCGTAGATGAGAAAGCCAACAGTAACCTAGGGTTCAACGTTGTCGTAACAATGGCAATCAATCTAGACAAGATACACAAGCTACGCGCGATGGAATGTAACACAGAACAAATAGAAGCAACGGTGCTGGTGGCGGGCAGTTAGTGGCGACAATAGTGAAGATAGTTAATGATACGGTAGACGCACGGAAATCGCTAACAGAAGAGATAGTAACACTAACATATGAGAATGCTACTGTTATGCCGAAGCAGTGCCAAACGGGTCATAGGTGCCAACAAGGGCAAGGGGACACCCTATGGAGTAGCGAAGGCGGTACAGAGAGCGCGGGAAGAACAGAAAGATCTTTTGGCAGGATACCTAGATTTGTTACCAGTCAGTGCTCGATAGCGGTTTCGTGCGAACAGCGAAGCTATGCGTGAGCAAACAAGACTTAAGAGTTGGTGCGTAAAAAAGTTATGGACGCTATTCTTTAAAGAATCCTTAGTGGTGGTGTCGTTTGTTGGTAAGCTTGATGCAATGATATGTGAGACGAGAGTCTGAGCCAGGATTCATGGCGGAGATTACTTACCGCTGATAGGCCTCACACTACACAGACTCTTACCCATAGCGGATGTTACCAGCGAATGGCCCTCATTGTCCTGACGCAAGCATCACGACGGACTCTACACCATCAGCATTCCGCCGTTGACATGGATGGTCTGGCCTGTGATATATGAGGCTTCCTTGGATGCTAGGAAGCAGCATGCATAGGCGACATCCATAGGCGTTGCTATTACACCCATTGGAATCTTGTTCAGAAGGGCTTGCTGAGCAGTTTCGCTGAGTACATCTATCATTGGAGTCTTCACGGCTCCTGGAGCGATGCAGTTCACCGTAATTCCACGCTTCGCATACTCCAGCGCAATGGCCTTAGACATTCCAATGAGCCCAGCTTTACTAGCGCAATAGTTCGCCTGCCCTGGGTTACCAGTGCACCCTACAACCGACGAAATGCTGATGATCCGGCCATATCTCCTTCGTGACATCGACATAACGGCAGACTTTGATAGTGTGAATGTAGCTCGCAGGTTTATATCCATTACCTCGTACAGATCATCCTCGGTCATCTTCATGATGAGTTTGTCCTTATCAATGCCAGCGTTGTTAACGAGGATGTCAATCTGGCCTAGTTGTTGCTCAGCCTTCAGAAACAGTTCTCTCGCTTCATCAGCGTGGGCGAGGTTGCATTGGATTGCAATTGCTGTTTCCCCGGTTGCAGATTTGACTTCCTGTACGGTTTCTTCCAAGGCATTAACTCTGGTTCCTGAGATAACAACCTTTCCTCCCTGTAATGCTATAGCCTTGGCGATCTCTCGGCCTATGGCTCCGCTTCCACCAGTCACCAAAGCATTGTACCCATGGAGTGAAAATAACATATCCCTACTCTTCCTTCTCTAATTCTTCCATCTGGGCGATGGTCTCAAGCGCAGTGATATTCGCATCTGGATATGTCCTCTTCATCATTTTTGTGAGGATCCTCCCTGGAGCTATCTCTGAGATTCTGTCGATGTCAGGATCACTGACAAGCAGCTCACTCGTCTCACGCCATCGTACCCGCCCGATGATCTGTCTTACCAGGTACTCGTGTATCCGGTTTTTCTCAGTCAATGGCTTGGTATCCACATTCATGATAACGGGGATCACCAGGTCGTTACAGAAGCTGTGATGCTCGGAAAGGTACTTGTCAAACTCTATCGCAGCTTTCGCCATGAGTGGGCTGTGAAATGGTCCGCTCGTGTTAAGCTCAATTGCCCGTGCTTTGTCAAAGCTTTGCTTGATCTCCTCGATAGCGGTAGCAACTGCTTTTCTGTGGCCACTTATTACAACCTCAGACGGGGAGTTGTCATTCGCGATGACACAGATGCTGTCTCCGGAATTATACCGCAACATCACAGACTCGATATCAGATGCGCAGATACCGAGGAGGGCAGCCATGCAGTATGCATCATTGTTACGATGCGTATCGTCCGCCATAAGCTCGCCACGCTTCCTAACAATCCTGGCAGCATCTGCAATAGAGAACGCACCTGCTGTGCAGAGAGCAGAGTACTCCCCCAGCGAATGTCCAGCAAGTAACTTACACCGCTTCTCCACGACGTATCCATACTCCTCCTCGAGAATTCTAACACACGCCATGCTTACCATGAATATGGCAGGCTGTACATTCTCGGTTCTGGTTAGCTCCTCTATCGGGCCCTCAGCTACTACTCGCGATAGTTTGAAAGAGATCGCATCTTCGATTTCTTCAACAACTTCGAGGCCGGCCTTAAACCCATTGACGAAGGCGGATGCCATACCAACCTTCTGCGCTCCCTGCCCTGGGAATATTAACGCACCAGCCACGAGGACTACTTGCGGAGCTCTAGACGCTTAACGAGAGAACTGTATCTATCAACATCGACGCGCTTCAGGTACTCCAGAAGCCGCTTCCGCTTTCCAACCAAAGTCAGAAGCCCCCTCCTAGTGTGGAAGTCCTTCTTATGCGTGCTCATATGTACCGTGAGATTCTTGATCCTGTGAGTGAGGATAGCGACCTGTACTTCAGGCGATCCCACATCGTGCTCATTAATCGCATACTCCTTTATCAGCTCTTGCTTCCTCTGCGACTCTATCGACATCTTGCTTCTCCTAAATCCATAGAAACTAACTCCACCATAACTACAGGGACAACAGGGATGTCGTCTAGTAAATCCCTTAGGCGGACACATGATTTGTATGATACAGCAATCTCCGAGGCCTGTCAGTTGAATTATTACCTATTTTCCGCCTCTGTGTAAAACAATGTTAACCTTCTCAAGATTGCACATAGTCCTCCTACACTACCAATAATAATTTTCACATCATCTCCCATCCCCTACCATACATATATGTAAGTTATCCTGGGGAGGGAAACCCAATGAACAAGTTAGTACTACTATCAACAATGGTGATGATAGTAGCTAAGAATGTGGTAAATAACCAGAAGGGTTATCCACCACATTCTTGCTTACAACAATCTCATCTACATATCAATATATCTCCGCTCCGTCATAAAGATGTTTCATTTTAGCATTCGGAATAGTGGGTAACTTCTTAGCTACAGCAACAACAGCTACCTTGCCTGGGTTTCCCTCATCTCTTAGCTTTCTATAGAACTCCTTTGATACCTCGTTACTCTTGATGTTCCCAATTGATGACATGAGGGAAATTTAACGGTTACCGCAGGTATGATGTACCATCTTGGCAAAACTGTTCTTCGGCTGCGATAAGTCATAGTCAATATGGCAGCTACGCCACATCGCATTTTCTTGCACACCCTACAGTATATCTCTTCACTGGCGGCTGCTTGAGCGTCCGCTCGTTCGTTGTGTAATCAGACACTTTGTCAAGCTCACTAAGGCTATCATACCACTCCGGATCTGTATCTACTATGTTCGTGTCAGGTGGCAATATGCCATACCTTGTGAACACCATTGTAACAAAGTCACTGCGGAATACACAGGCGATTCGTCGGTATGCTTTAGGGCTATTGCGATACTGGATTGTCCATATGAGTTGTTCTACAATTTCCTTGGCGTACGGGCGACCTAGGTAGTTGTCGATGATCGCATCGGTTATTGATTGTGGAATCCCAGTGATGAGTGGGCGTACTGTTACTTTCCCCAAACAGTTCTCAAGCTTTGTTTCCATAGGGACTATCGTTACGATTGGAGGCTCACCGTCACAGATGCTCGCGATGTTACCATGCGACTCTAAGACGAATAATCTCGGCAGGTTTCTTGGACTGCCGTCATTTAATGGATTCACGATGTGCTCGTAAGACGCCTGGTCAAGTGTTGTTGGTAATCCGTCTGGACCCCGCAGTGCGTTTATAATTTTCTCCGTACTGGTAATGGCAGTAATGGCTGAATAGTTCAGAACCCATCGCTGCCTGTAATATACCGAGAAGTTTATTATACTCCCATTTGTGATCTCTACGAACTCCGAACTCTCTGGTGAGGTGAGACTTATTATTGGCGTGTCGGAATCTCCTATGGAGCATAACTCCAGTTCCGTATCATTGCCACTCCTGAGTTGCGAATATCTATTATAGCCGCGACTAGCCATGGCGGTGCAACAATACCAAATCGATATAGCTACCGTGATCGTAGCTCGTAAGCTCATTTCTCTACCCCAAGAATTCAAGCATGTGATGATTCACTGTACAGCATAAAGATTGCAAATCCGTGAACGGATATAAATTATATGGGCATCTAACTAACTGTGTTGACCCGTGATTGAGTGGGAGTGAGTCTATAACAAACCTCTCAATCTCCTTCTCTTATACTCTCCCCATATATTCACAGATAGCCTTTTCCTCAGGGAGTTAGCACAGTTAGGTCTCTTAACATTGGGCCTCATATTATGAGAGCCTTTCGCTCAAATGTTATTGACTGTCAATGGCGTCTCACGTTAAGCTGACATGTAACTAGCCGCTAAGTCGTATGGTTTTGTAATTATGGTGTTGAGAGGGCTGTTGGTTGCTATTTTATTTTTGCTGGGGGGATGCGATAGCGGCAAGAATGAAGGTGCCATTACGTTCGGAACTAGTGCAGATTACAGGCCGTTTGAGTATTACGAGGACGGCGAGATGGTTGGGTTCGAGATTGATCTAGCAAAAGCTATTGCTGAGAAACTTGGCAAGCAAGCTGAGTTCAAGGATATGTCTTTCCAAGCGATACTTACGGAACTGCAAAATGGATCGGTAGATGTAGCAGTGGCGTCCATGAGTCCCACAAAAGAGCGGCGAAAGAATTATGATTTCACGGTCGTGTATCACAAATCAGGAGTGTCATTAGTATATAAGCGAGGAGATAGCAGGCCAGACATTGTGTCGGATCTATCAGGTGTGAAAGTAGCATGTCAGCTCGGTTCTGTACCGGAAAAATGGATGAAAGAAAATAAGCCAGCGGCAAATGTAGTATCGATTGATCACGTTACGCAAGGATGTGAGTTTCTGAAAGCTGGGCATGTCGTTGGAATTGTTGTAGATAGCACGGCTGCAATATCACTCTGTGCTGATAACCAGGCATTTGAGTATGTCGTCATGGCAGAGCTTGATGATGACGATGGTGGTTGCGCTATGGCTGTGAAGAAGGGCTCTCAATTGAAACAACAGATTGATGATGCAATTCAGAAGTTACAGGACAGTGGAGAACTGCAGGCACTCAAATCAAAGTGGAACATCGGCAGTGCATAAAGTTATCTCCGATTTCCTGTACATAGGATCTGGAGTTGCATTAACACTTAAGCTCCTGGGCGGAAGCGTTTCGGTTGGGTTGTTCCTCGGGGTTTTGTTTGCAGTTGTTAGATACTGTAATATATGCAGGTCAGTCGTTAGCGGCATCGTATCTGTAATAAGGGGAACGCCGGTGATCCTACAGCTTAGCGTCGTCTATTTCATAGTGCCACAGCTCTGGGGATGTAAGCTCGATATAGTCTCGACAGGCATCATAGCGTTCGGTATTAATAGTTCTGTGTACGTTGCTGAGATACTACGTGCTGGCATTGAGAGCCTACCGAAAGGGCAGTTCGAAGCAGCCTATTCTCTAGGCATACCGCCATTTCAGATGTGGAAGGATATCATCCTCCCGCAGGTAGTGATGAACATATTCCCGGCCCTCATCAACGAGACAGTAACCTTACTGAAAGAGACTGCATTGATAGCGACCATTGGTGGAATGGATATCATGAGGAGGTCGCAGGTTATCGCAGCTGGACAGTACGAGTATTTCGTTCCGCTGTGCACAGCCGCTGTTGTTTACTACCTTCTTGTGTTATCAATAGAATTTGTAGGTAGGAAGATTGAGGAGCGCAAAACTGCATGTTGAGAATTTGTGGAGTTAGCAAATCATTTTGTGGGGTCAAAATCCTGGATAACGTCAGCGTGGAGATTGCAGAGTCGAGTATCTTCGGCCTCGCTGGCCTATCTGGTAGCGGGAAGTCAACGCTGCTACGGTGTATCCAAAAATTGGAAACGCCAGATAGTGGAACCATAGACTGCGATCGCAAGGTTGGGTTTATGTTTCAGGATTTTCAGTTGTTTCCACATATGACTGTTTTGCAAAACCTCGTATATGCACCAGCGTTGAAGGCTAGCGCCGAAGAGAAAGAGAAGTGCGTAGACAAGGCCAAGATAATCCTCCAAGATTTGGGAATCGAAGAGAAGGCATCAGAGTATCCCGGTACATTGTCTGGTGGGCAGAAGCAAAGGGTAGCGCTCGCGAGGAGCCTAATGATTGACCTGGATGTGTTGCTATGCGATGAACCGACATCTGGCCTTGATGTTACGACTATGGCAGATGTTGTAACTCTCCTGCAAAGCGTTAACCAAGAGTTCGGAGTTACGATCATAATAGCATCGCACGATCTCGACTTCCTAACGCGGATTTCAGATAGGATCGTACTCCTAAGAGACGGTACGATAGCAACCGGAATTTATCCCAAGCAGCACGATGATCCGATCGGCCACTTAAAGAGCTACTACAGCTGATCGTATGTAACCCCAACGATATCGGTAACAATCCTTAGGATATCTGCCAGTGTTTCTGGTTGCTTTGACGTGTCGGTGAATTGTGGTATGGTAACGAATGGAACCTTCGCACAGGTATGTGTCTTGATTGGTGTCATATCGCTGTTCAGCATTTGCTCAGCGTTACCGTGGTCGGCCGTTAAGATAACAATGTAGTTGCTTGCAACAGCGCACTCAACCGCTTGCTTGACGCAGTCATCGAGTATCTTCATCGACGCCACGGTAGCTTCGAGATTGCCTGTATGTCCAAGCATATCGGCATTCGTGAAGTTAGCAATGATGACCTCATGTGATGCCGCTGCCATCGCCTCAATTATCTTAGAGGTTATTTCACGCGATGACATAGCTGGTGTCTCTGAGTAATCCTTGACCATCGGTGATGGGATTAAGATCCTGTCTTCGAGGTTAAACTGTGTCTCAATTCCCCCATTCATAAAATATGTAACGTGGGCATACTTCTCTGTTTCTGCTATTCTCAACTGCCTGATCTTGTTCATCGACAGAATTTCTCCAAGTGTTAGCGGTGGTTTGGTAGACTTGAAGATAGTCGACGATCCAGAGTCAATATCGTTACCACACGAAACCATGTTTAGCACACGTCTGCCGTCATCGACGAGCATCTTCATTAGCTGCCTAATCCTATCGGTCCTGAAGTTGAGCATCCAAAACGAATCGTCTGGATTAGCTCCATCAAACCTCCCAACCACAACAGGAGGGATTGTTTCGTCGAATATACCACGCTCATAGAAGCTACTGATAACATCAATCGGATCACTTGTTGAGAACTCAGCCTTGCCGGTTACTATTGCATCGTATGCGGCATTTGTACGTTCGGTTCTATTATCACGATCCATCGCATAGAACCTACCTTGAATCGTTGCTATCTCGTCTGTCTTTATAAGGACGCTCTGGAGGGCGTGTCGCATAGTCTCGAGGGCATTATTATAGGAGACATCTCTTCCATCGAGGAACACGTGTGTCTTAATTTTCACACTGTGTTTACGCAAAAAATCTACTGCCCAGAAGAAGTGGTTGATATCAGAGTGTACGCCCCCTGCAGAAAACAGTCCCATCAGATGACACACTCCATTCGGCATCCTGCCGATGAATCCATTAAGCACAGGGTCTTTCGCTAGATCTCCCATAGCAATCGCGTCATTTATCATCAGTAGTTTCTGCTTAGTAACGGCTCCAGATCCTATTGTGAGGTGTCCCACCTCCGAGTTACCGAATTGCCCATCTGGGAGACCGACAGCCCTACCAGATGCTCCGAGGAGACACGCCCAGTCTGACCTTATCAGTCCTGAAATGTACTTAGCTGCTAAGGTAGCGTTACCGAAACTATCGTCACTGTATCCAAATCCATCGAGTATGCACAGGAGTACCTTTCGCACTTGTGCATTACCCCTGCGCAGGATGACTTAGTATCCTCATAAACCGGTTCTTTGGATTGAACACGGTCTTTGCTACCTCAACAACTTCCTCAAATGTGATGCTTGATATGATCTCCCTTGCCTTATCTAGATCGCCTATATCATATCCGTTTATCATATACTCAAGCACGAACATCATAGCGCTGTACGAATTATCGAGAACCATACTGATCTGGTCGATGTACTTCTGCTTCTCTCTTTCGACCCTCTCACGTGTTAGAGTCCGTGTGAACTCCGCTATAATCTCCGAAATTCTCTTATCGATAACCTCGACCTTCTCTGCATCCCTTGCGATAGTAGCTATATTCACACGTGCCTTGTCGAAGGCTCTTACATCGAGATGTGTTGACAACGTGAACGCCAGCTCCTCCTTATCAACTATCTGCTGGTATAACACAGAGCTCTCTCCACATGCCAGGATATCAACGGCTAGGTTAACGGTTATCAATTTTCTGAGGTCTGATATAAGCCCCCTGCTGAGCAGGTATATGATGTTTAGATTGTGCACTGAAATTTGCGGCGACTCACGATCGATCTGGAACCGCAACCCGGTATTCTCCGGATCGATAACCCTACTTCTATGCGGATTATTCCCAGCAGGAATCTGTCCGAAACACTTTTGCACCTTCTCAACAGCTTCATCCAAGGTGATGCCTCCTACAATCAACACGAATGCGTTGTTCGGAACATAGTACTTGTTGTAGTGAGCACGGAGAATCACCTCGTCACACGTATTGATCTGATCAATATACCCGACAATAGGGTACGAGTAGGTGGAGTGCAGATATGTGGCCTTCCACGCTGCCTCCTGCATATAGTTGGTGATCGGATTAGACTCAGTCGTCAGTTTCCTCTCCTCTATTACAACATTCTTCTCGCGATCAACATCTTCCTTACTCAGCTTGATGTTAACCATCCTATCGGCCTCGATCTTCAAGTTCCACTCAATAAGGTCGCGAGAGCACGTACTCCAAAAGACGGTGATGTCAAACCCCGTGAACGCACCGGAGTCTTTGTTATACGTGAAGAGCAGCTCCTTGAGATCATCTCCACTGATGGTGGTGGTTCCCTTGAACATCATGTGTTCTAAAAGATGTGATACGCCAACAACATTTCTTGGGTCATCAGCCGAGCCAACGAAGTATCCCACACACATCGATACAACATCCTTAGCACTTGTCGGAAGGACTATGATCTTCATGCCATTTGCAAGTGCGGCAGTCTGGATTCCAAGCTTCTTCGAATCAGCCTTGCTATCCGTATTATCCGTCGAATCAGCATCA
Source organism: Holosporales bacterium (assembly GCA_031279295.1). Lineage (GTDB taxonomy): Bacteria > Pseudomonadota > Alphaproteobacteria > RUG11792 > RUG11792 > JAIRYU01. The sequence continues at coordinate 9,404 of JAITIT010000072.1, forward strand.
TCACCGGTATTTTTCGATTTAGCTTCGACTTTCGCTTTCGTACCGATATCATCATCAAGCGCTGCAGCAGCACCGGCAGCGTCACACATACCGTAATGGGTGCATGCATAAACCGCAGCCAGGAAGCGAGTGATTGACCAGAGCATCTTACTTAGTAGTTTCATTTGCTTCCTCCATTCTTGTCAGCAATGGATTGTCCGCAGTCTACGACTATCATCTTCTCTGGCTGGAATATCTCTTTGGCAGCTGCGTTCACTTCCTCAACTGTTAAGTTAGCGAAGCTATGAAGGAAGGTATTGACCTCTTCGACTCCAATGCCATACGTCCTAACAGAGCCAACGAACTCCAGCATTTCAGCACTGGAATTCAAGATGCATGACGCGAACTTCCAGTGTTTAAATCTGTTAAGCTCCTCCCTTGTTACTCCATTACTCTTCATCTTCTCGCACTCGCTCCTAATGAGAGTTACGACTTCCTGGACGTTCTCAGGTCTTGTATCACATCTACCCACAGTAACAGAATGCAGGCCTCCACTTGAGAAAAGACTCGCCTTGATCCGGTAAACAAATCCCTTCTCCCTGACGCACTCCGCGAGTCGCGATAAAATCGTTCCTGGTCTTCCAAAAATCTCTGTTGCTGCAATTGCTGCGTATATCTTAGGTGATTTCCTCTGAACGCCTGGTAGGGCAAATATGATTGCAGTCTGTGGATTGTCGAGCTCGACGTGTTCGGTTGCTCCGGGAGAATTTAGCTCAGTCTCCTGCTCACCGGCATCCTTGAAGTCATTCTTCCGATTTTTAATGGCGGTATGGATCCTATCGAAGATTCCGATAATCTGATCGTCCGACATGCTGGACACGACCGTAATCTCAGCGTCAGCAGGAATGAACACTGATGAGTAACATTTTACCACATCATCCCTTGTGTACGTCGGAATCTTCTTCAGTGCATTTGCATAGTTGACTTGATATGGGTGCCCTTTCCTGTACATCAGCTGTGTACACCTCTCATGCACAAGACTCGATGGGAAGAACATTGACTGGTTGATCGAAGTTATGCATCCCTGTTTAGCTATCTCGATCTTCTCCTGCTTCAAATGGGCCTTCGATAAAATGGCACATAAGATCTCTACGGCCTTATCAAGGTACTTCTCAAGACACGACACAGTTACGTGAATGTCATCATCTTCACTTGATATATTGATGCTGACAGAATGATCAGCCAACTGCTTCTTAAGAGCAACAGCATCATATTCTCCAGCTCCCTCAAATAAGGTTGCCATCAATACTGATAACAATCCAGTGGAATCGCTGAAACTTCGCTCGCCCTCGTTCTTGAACCTGATGCTAAAACAGGTTACCTCCGACTCGGACTTAACATGCCATATCGGAACCGGAAACGCGCTCTGAACAACCTCTATATCGACCTTGGTTTGATCAAACGCTACCGACTCAACGTCGAAACAAGTCCGATCATCGTACCTCTTCCAGCTCTTGAGGGCATATAAAACTGCTACGCTTAAGATCACAACAGAAGCGATCCTGACAATTCTATTCCTCACTGCTCACCACGAAATGCCAACTAACCATACCAACCGACCGTTGATCGTACCAACTGCTACTATCTCTGTCAATCGCGAAAAACCAACGTTAATTTCAACTTGACGCTGACTAGGAAGCCTTAAATGCTCCAGAAACAATAGCCCTCCCAATGAGAGTGACATACTTCTAGCATCCATCTACAGGGCTATTCCGTAAGCAGCTCTGGTGGATCTGGGTTGATTATATCTAAAGGTACGCTGCACTGTATCTGCCCAGGTAGTAGGTTGCTGGTGCGGACGTTACACAGCTTGCTATTTTTGTTGTCAGGGCGATGTAAAACTCCCTGCCTTTATCGTTCCAGCTGCGAAGCCGTCACGCGGTATGTATACGCTTGCTCGCATTAGAGTTGTTCTCCGCTCCGTGCTTACACTGGTAAGATTATACCAAATCCCATTAATAATGAGGAAGAGAACTAATTAATGGATCTTCTGACCGGTACGGACACAGGTCGCATATGAGGCACTTCGTACATTCGATAGACGTAGCCTTGCAGATATAACGACCGTGGCATACAAGCCAGTTGCTAGCCCTACTGTGGAACCTACTCGGGATCATTTTCATGAGATCAGACTCGACAGCTAGTGGGGTTTTGGCATGGCTGAGTCCAAGCCGCTTTGACAGCCGTATCACATGAGTGTCGACTGCTATGAACGATGCTCCGAACAGATGATTGAGGATGACATTTGCGGATTTACGACCGATTCCTGGTAACTGCTCAAGCTCATGGCGTGTGCTCGGAATATTTGAGTCATGCCTTGACATAAGAATCCGGGATAACTCCATGATGTTTTTAGCCTTATTGTTATACAGTCCAATTGACCTGATGTGTTGCTTCAGCTCGTCAATTCCAAGATCCGACATCTTCTGTGGGGTATCTGCAATTCTGAACAGGCCAGCTGTTACGCGATTAACAGAACGATCAGTAGACTGTGCGGACAGCAGCACGCTCACTACAAATGTAAACTCATTATTGGCAACTAGCTCACTTTGTGGGCACGGGTTATTGGCCTCGAATTTCTCGAAGATTTCGGATACTCTAGTCGACGTCAACACTTGCTATAAACTCCTCCTCCGGGACAATCGCAACACCGAGCCCCTGTGCGTACTTTAGCTTGTTACCAGCCCGTTCCCCGACTATTACGAAATCGGTCTTACTGGATACGACTGAACTTACAAACGCACCACTAGAAATGGCAAGCTGTTTTGCTCTCTCTCGGCTTATTCCGGTCATCGTTCCTGTGAAGACAATGGTCTTCCTGTAGTACTTCCCATTAGGGTTAACACCGTAACTTGGGGTATCGTTATCTATCGAGACGCTCTCTAGAAGTTCTCGTATGTATGCCGCATTAATTTCGTTATCTAAAAACCGGCGTATCTTCTTCGTGAGCGTAGTACCGATTCCATTAATGGCTGCTATATCATCGCTACTTGCGGCTATCAAAGATTCTACACTCGAAAATCTGTCGGCTAGCAACTTCGCGGTAACTTCCCCCACTCCTGGGATAGCTAGCGCCATGATAAACTTCCACAGGGAGATATGTCTTTGTGCCTCGATAGTGTTATATAAGATATTAACAGATATCGTACCCCATCCAGGTTTCTTGGAGAGTGGACCATATTCCAGCTCCTTCTCCCGTAACCTAAATATGTCAGCGGCAGTCTTGATGCGTCCCTCTGTATAGAATTCCTCGATTTGCTTCTTGCCGAGGCCAACGATATCGAAGCAATTTTCTGAGGCGAAATACTCCATGTAACTCACTACCTGTTCTGGGCAGGAGTATCTGTTTTCGCAATATACATCAACTACTCCCTCTCTCCTTGTTACAGGAGAGCCACACGACGGACATACCAATGGGATTTCAAACATCTTGTTGTTCGATTTTTTTGTTATCGACACAATCTTCGGGATTACGTCTCCGGCCCTCGAGATCGAAATTGTATCGCCGACAGCAATACATTTCCTGGCAATCTCGTCAAAGTTATGAAGCGTTACTCTGGAAATGATTGCGCCCGACAGGCTCACTGGATTAATTATGGCAACTGGAGTTATCTTCCCAGTCCGTCCGACACCTAGCTCTATGTCGGTTATCATAGTCTCTGCTTCGCTGGCAGAGAACTTGAACGCAACTGAGTGTCTGGGATTCCGCCCCGAGAACCCCAATCGCTTTTGTAGCGGTATGGAATTTACCTTAAATACGGTGCCGTCGATTTCGTAGCCTAGCGAATCTCTCTTAGACATTATAGCTCTGTAAAATTCGTTAACGTCTGCCATGTTCTTGCATAACCTATGTTCTGCTACCGAAAACCCAATGTCCCTTAACGTACCTAGTGCCTCCACCTGCGTTTTCACGTCGAGCACATTGTCAGAGGCTGAGATGTAGTACGCGAAGAATTGCAGGTGTCTGGAGGCTGTGATAGTAGAATCAACCTGTCTCAGTGAACCTGCTGCTACATTTCTCGGACTTGAAAATGGGGTTTCTCCGGCAGAGATTTTCTCGGCATTGATGCTGTTAAAATGTTCAGTCCTTATGTACACCTCTCCTCTAACTTCGACTTCCCCGTGTACTTGGATAGTTTTTGGAATATCCGAAATGGTCGTCAGGTTCCGTGTGATGTCCTCTCCGATGAATCCATTCCCCCTCGTGCTCCCATGCGATATCTTCCCGTCGTTGTATATTACAGATGCTGACAGTCCATCTATTTTTTGCTCACCACAAAGCTCAATAGCTGTAAGATCGAGGCTAAGAAATTTTGCTGCCCTCGCGAAAAATTTTTCGACGTCGTTGACTGAGAATGCATTCTCAAGAGATAGCATTGGGCTGCGGTGTCTGACCTTTGCAAACGGCGAATTATCAACAGGCGCTCCGATTCTCCTGCTTGGTGACGTTGACGAAACCAACACTGGAAATTTTTCTTCGATTGCGTAGAGCCTGGAGCGGAGTGCGTCGTACTCTGGATCCGATAGTTCAGGCATCGCTTTGTTGTAGTATAAATCGTCATGTCGTCTGATTTCTGATCTCAAGAATGCAAGCTCGGCATTTGCCTCAAGTAAGGATAAGCTGCCAACAGGTTTGGTAGTCACGAAAATCGAGATACATGAGGAACGCCAAAGGTATTATACCACGATACATGTTTCATACTGTTGATGATTAATTCAGTGCCCATAGTTCAGGTTAGCACCAAAGTTTCGCTATAGTATGTTATATTGAAATCTTTAACTCTTTTTAAAGAAATTATGTGTTAATCTGATAGTAAGATGATGATCATACGTTATGGTTGTCTTCAAACCGGGAGGGATTCGCGTGATGAATTCGAAGAAAATACTATTGTGTGTTGCAGCGTGCCTAGTATACGGCATGGTGTGCAACTACGATGTGAGAGCGGAATATTCTGGAACAGACCCCAAGGTTGATTTGTTGGAGGACCGCCTCAATGAGTTACAGAATAAGTTGGGTGAATTGATGAAAGATACCCAAGAGAGGATAAACAATATTGGCATCAAGACGATACGGGATGATATAGATGGTCTCACTAAAGAGACGAAGGAAATCAAGGCAGGACAGAGTGAAGCGAGTAAGAAGGTTGAGGAGCTGACGGGTAAGCCCACCGTCACAGAAGAGACATTTAATCAGTGGAAGGAAAAGCTTGAAACACAGCTAGCAGAGATGAAGAAGACGATTGATGAGTTGGCGAAGAAGCCTAACGTTACTAAGGATGAGGTTGAGGCGCTTGGCACAGCCATACAGACGATAGCCACACAGATAGCAAACAACAAAGATAGCACGAATCTGGCTGCTATAAACGAACAACTCCAAACTATTAATGGACAGCTTCAGGCAATGCAAGAGCAACAGAGTGCAATGCAAGAGCAACAGAGAACTGAGCAGGCGGAACGTGATGCTGCGATCGCAGGGGTCAAGGGAGAAATCGCTATGGTGAAAGCAGCTACAGAGGCAAACAAAGCGGCGAAAGCAACTCAGGGCATAGGCAGTGCTCTGGGTGCTGCAGGCTCCGCAATTGCCAGTCTGTTTGGTGGAGGGAAAACAGCACAACAAACACTAACTCCTGAGGAACAAAAGAAACAAGAAGCGATAATGGAGTCTGTTAAGACAGGCAAAACAAATCCGACTGCACTGCAGGAAGCACAGGACAAGCTCAACAAACAAATTTCACAGCGCCTGAAAGACGAGACAATGCCCAAATACACATTCTGGGGAGCAAATCCTAAGTTCCAGGATCGCACCGTGATCGTACACATCATACTTGAATCAAGGGCACAACGTCGACCTGATGCCAGCAATCTACTTGGCAACAAGGCAACTCCTAATGACCAGGAGATTATCGACGCGATATACGGATTGGTTCAGCAGGGGGCAACTGTCGACGATATACTAAACCGTGTAAAGTTAGTGCCCAATGGGGCTCCTAGAAAAATAGTCACCCCACCAATGCAACAGCAGGTAGCGCAATCCGCCCAGACACCTGACGGTCAGCATCCGCAGAGATTTGTTAACAATGACTATAAGAACAGGGATATAAACAATGACATGAACCAACTAACTCAAGGTGAGGATGCACTCGATACGACTTGGGACGAGTCACAAGAGCAACAGAACTGGAATAACCAGGGAGGAGGTAACACAGGGGAACCACATGGACAGAGAGGTAACCAACAGAACTGGAGTAACCAGGGAGGAGGTAACACAGGAGAACCACATGGACAGAGAGGTAACCAACAGAACTGGAATAACCAGGGAGGAGGTAACACAGGGGAACCACATGGACAGAGAGGTAACCAACAGAACTGGAATAACCAGGGAAGGAAGAACGCAACTCAGTATCGCGGACCAACCAGAGAGCGCACGATGGTTGTGACGCATGAGGGCGAAAAAACGTACTTCGAGGTCCCAGTAAATGAATTTATGCAGATCGCTACGAGGGTTAGAGACCCACTAGGCGTTAAGATGAATGGCACCGAGTACAGGCCACTAAATGAACAAGCGAAGCGGACACTTGCAGAGTATGTGGGCAAAGCGAAGTAGGCGATGAGGATGCGTAACGAATCAGAACAATACAGAGATCTCTAACCCTGTTGGAGGGACGTATCTTCAATCCAGCTAAATTGGTTCTTTCATGTATGCACTGATGATGGCGCTCTTAGCAACGAAGTCTGCATTGTTGTTATTCGTACAATCAGAATGTCCCTTAACCCATCTCCAGTGTACGGTGCGATCCTCGGATACTGACACAAGTTCCTTCCAGGCATCCTGATTTTTCACTGGAGCTCCAGAGGTGGACTTCCAGTTGTTAACACGCCATGTCTTGACCCAGTTGGTAATCCCGTTCTTTACATATGAGCTATCGGTGTATAGGGTGATTTCCATACTCGTGGGTATTACTTTTATAGCCTCGATTGCCGCGCGTAACTCCATCCTATTGTTCGTAGTCATCTTCTCAAACCCCGAGACATTCGCCCTCTTGTTGCGGAAGACGAATATTCCTCCCCAGCCGCCAGGCCCTGGATTCCCAAGGCATGATCCATCGGTGTAGACTTCAATGTGATCACCGGGCTTAAGGTTTCTTATGAATTCATCAAGCTCAACATCAACCATACTAAAACTGCTTTTCACTTGCGCCTCAAAAACTTACTCTAAAAAATCGACACCTCGACACGCATGCTCTTGACGCTATCGGGGATATCGTGCTTCGTGGAAAACTCAGTCCGCTGTTCTGGAGGTAGGGTGCTAGGCTCAATCGGGCTACTCCACGACAGTACCGTTGAGTCACCATCAAAAACAGTAACCTTAACACCGCCCACTCGGGCTACAACCATATCATTATTCACAACAGCACCTGTCACTACTATGTTAGCATCGACGACCACATATTTCACGTCAGTAACTGAAATTTTTGGAGTAGCCCTTTCTGAGACCCTACGTGCCTTCACGAGGATGTAGTCGTAGAATACATGTCTGTTGAGGTATAGGGCGTACACGCATGTTACAATTAACATGAACACAGCGATTTTCGTGGTCACATACCCACGGACCTTAGGTCGCTTGTCGTTAGCTTTCCTACTGGAGAGGGCGGAAAGACGGTCTATCCTCGATTGCCTATCAGCTGTAAGAGGAGTATTAAATGCACGCTCTATATCCGTATTCCTGAGCCACCACTTTTTGTGGCACTTGCAGCACCGAAGCCACCATCCATACCCGAGGTGTTCATCTCCAGAAGGATTGCGCAACAAATCCATATCGATGTTGTAGACGCAGCTGCAGTACGGACACTTGACATTCATACGGCACATAACGACACATAGTACGTAGCATAGATGATATATTCTCAAGCGGAATTTTCAAGGATTTCATATTTCATCGTGCGGTAATATCGTCTATTGTGATATACTGTCGGCGTGACTTGTTTCCTGAGATAATAGTTCACGGCTGTGATATTGAAGTTATGCAAATTCGTAATGATGCTATTGATAGGAGGGATAGTGGCACTCTACGTAATTCATACCAAAGATACAGCTGATGAGATTCCGAGCGTTAGCGGTCTTTTAACCAGTGGTAATGCAATCACCTTCAGGAAAAAGATAAATGGCAACCTGTTGACTATTCACGCTGAGAAGGCAGAGTGGCGTACTGCTGATACAGTACTCCTGAAAAATGTGCATGCAGGTTTCAAGAAAGACAACGGCGAGATGTTAATGGAGTGTGAAATATGTATCTTCAATACAACTGAGAAGAAAGCCTATCTCACCAAGAACGTACGGCTAAAATCAGCAGATGTGAATTGCTGCACCGAGTCAGTGGTAATTGATTTTGCGAAAAACTCCATCACTGGTAACTCTCAGATACGTGGAACAAAAACAGGGTTGCAGTTTGTCTCTAGCGGTTTTCACATACAGCCAGATGGAAACATAATTCTTGCTCATGCCAAGATGGTGAATAGCAAGTGATGATTAACTGCATAGCTCTTGCAAAGACGTGCGCCACTGCGCTGGTAGTATACCATACCATATATTGCGCTGATGCATTTGAGACTAGCGCAGATGAAGTGTCGATAGACACAAAGAGAGGAGTCCAAACCCTGACAGGAAACGTTGTTGTGATATATGGCAGCAGAATTTTTAGGGCTTCGAAAATTGTTATATGGCAGGACGGCAGGTCCATACGGGAAATAGTTGCAACTGGGGATGTCTCGTTGCAGGATGAGGAAACAATCATCACGGCTACAACATGTAGATACGATGCTGATCTAGTTATCTTCTCAGGGAGCGTAATCGTGCAGAACAGCGAGATCGGTACTGCTAAGGCCGATAAGGTCACGTATAACCTCGCCACGAAAAAGATAGATTTCACAGCAGGGAGCAAAGTAGAATTGGTGCTGAGCCCAAACAGGAAAATAAAGCTCTTACGCTGTAAATAGAGATGTTACTTGAGGCTAACAACATATCGAAATCGTTTAGAGATAAGGTTGTGTTGAGTGGTGTTAGCCTGTCGTTCAACACCGGAGAGGTAGTCGGGCTCCTAGGACCTAATGGTGCCGGCAAGACAACGTTGTTCTTAATTTTATCGGGAATCACCAAAGCTACATCAGGCGATATTATTCTCGCTAACCGAAAAATCACATCTCTCAAGATGTATCAGAAAGCAAGCGCAGGCCTTGTGTACCTACCGCAGGATCCATCCATATTTAGGGGGCTCTCTGTGGAGGATAATATCAGGGCTATTCTTCAAATTGGCAACCTCTCTAAGACAGACATCGAAACAAGACTGGATGAACTACTTGATGCTTTTTCCATAGAGCATTTGCGTAAGGCAAAGGCTACGCTGCTGTCGGGCGGAGAACGTAGGAGACTTGAGATAGCACGTGCGCTAGCAACAAGGCCGTCGTTCTTAATGCTTGATGAACCGTTCTCTGGAGTGGATCCTATATCAATATCTGACATATCAGAGATAATCAGGAACCTCAAAAAATCTAAGATAGGCGTCATCCTGACAGACCACAATGTTGTGGAAACCCTAAAGGTCATAGACCGAGGTTACGTCATCGCAGGTGGACACATCCTGGCAAGCGGAACTCCAGACGAAATCTCAGGCAATCAAGAAGTCAGAATGTGCTACCTCGGTAACGCATTCGCAAGAACTGGTTGGTGAGCTTTACAATGGACAATCGAAATGCGCGAAGGAGTACGACTTGCAACGGAGGCGGAGCTAAGGCAGTTCCAGGCGAGAGAATTCCAACTTGAGGCTGTGCTAGGGCATACGCAAGTGAGTCACGTTAAGGCGTGCAATATCGAGAGACCTTAGGCCGTCGGCATGTTAACAAGAGTGTGTGCTGGATGGTGGGGCAGATACGTGTAGTGTGGCGTGAGTAGAATCAAGCTGAGGTAACATGAGGGAACTAGTGCAGCAGGGTTGTGACGTGCTCCAACATTAGTCCTGATTGTCATATTAGCACCCATAGCCCTGTCAACAAAAAAAATTTGCTATGGGCGTAAAAATAATTTGCATATCTGGAAACAGAGAAGATATCCTGATTGCAGATCGGATAAATAGTGGTGGTCGCAACAGGACTCGAACCTGTGACAACCGCGATGTGAACGCGGTGCTCTACCAACTGAGCTATGCGACCTGCTCCGATAACGATGATATCACATAACTTCCGGTCTATAACCAAAACTCTTTAGATTCAACAATATTTTTTAAAAGGAAAAAATCATGAGCATAAATGAACTAAGGCCAGCGTTGCCTGAAAACCCATTTGACGTTAAGAAATTTGCAGCCTTCCTGAAAGGGGATAGTGAGAAAAGTGAAACAGTTGATCTTCCGACAGCCGTTGCAAATTCGATAACTTTAAAAATCAACACACTCAGTCCGATTAGGCGTCTTGCTAAAGTCACTCTAACATCTGGCGATAGGCTTGATGTTGTCGTAGACACGAAAGATTCGGAATCATCCGGATGGATTACTGATGAGCTAATCAAGTACGATGATATCTCATCGATATCGAAGATCTCAATCTACCTACATCAGCTCTATGCGAAACCTAGAGTGACACACGCGCTTCTCGAAGACCACACAGCTAACGTCGAGGAGTTTATCAACGAGAAGATAACTGTGCAAATGGCTGCCTCCGAAAATGCGGCCTTTCTATTTGGGGATGGCGTATCTCGTCCAAAGGGTATCCTGAAGTACGAGATATCTACTAATGGCCAGAAGCCACACACAATAGAAGGTGTGACAGCTGGTGCGCCAGGACAGATAAAGGATTACACAAAGATAGTCGAGCTTATGGAGAAGATGCCAAGCAAGTATCTTGGCGGAGCGCACTGGATTATGTCGCGTAATACGGCGTCGCACATACGCACCCTTCGCGATGAAAGTACAGGGAAATTCCTGTGGCAAAACTCTATCATGCACGGAGTTCCGGATATGTTGCTAGGCTACCCAGTAGTTCTATGTGACGATATGCCAAAGGTAGACTCGGAGGATGAAATGTGTGTTCCAGTGTTATTTGCAAACCTATACGAAGGCTACCAGATAGCTGAGAAACCCAACATCAACATTCTGAAAGATCCATACAACTCCAAGCCATTTGTGGAGTTCTATGCTACCAAGAGAGTCGGTGGAGACGTCGTCAACTTCGACGCAATTAAAGCTCTCATGTTAAAGAAGGAGGACTAGACAACAAGCACACTAAACTCAGAGGGGCACGTATCACATGCCGCTCATAGATTTCAATTGGGATCATGGTATAATTCCACTGGAATCAATTGTGATTGGATATTCTAGAATGTTTGCTGCATGCACATGCGACCGCAGGATTATACACTTCATAGGAATTGGCGGGATTGGCATGAGCGGCCTCGCTGAGATCTTGCAGTCACTTGGATATATGATTCAGGGTAGCGATAAGGCTACTTCCCAAAATGTAGACAGGCTCGAGAAGATAGGGATCACGACGTTCATCGGACACAATAGTAAGAACGTTGAGAACGCAAATGTCGTGGTTTTCTCCTCAGCTATCAGCCAGGACAATCCGGAGCTGCTACGGGCGAGGGAACTGAAGATACCCTGTCTCTCAAGGGCCGAGATGCTCTCACAGATTGTAAGGTTTAAGAAATCAGTTGTGGTAGCAGGTTCACACGGCAAGACTACAGTTACCTCGATATGTGCAACAATTCTAGAGATGGCATCCTTATCTCCTACCATAGTAAATGGAGGAGTTATCAATGCCTACCATACGAACGCTAAGCTTGGCTCTGGCGACTGGTCAGTAGTAGAGTCCGATGAATCGGACGGTAGCTTCACAAAGTTTTTTCCCACGATCGGTATCATAACGAATATCGATAGGGAACATATCTTACACTACGGCTCATTCGAATCACTGAAGACGGCCTTCAGGACATTTATAGATAACCTACCGTTTTACGGCGCAGGGGTGGCGTGTATCGATGACAGAGAGGTTCTCGAGGTTGTACGCAACATTACTGACAGGAAGATCATCACATATGGTATCGATAATCCAGATGCGATGATCAGAGCAGTTAATATCAGGAAGCACGGGGCTGGAGCCGTGTTCGATGTGGGGTACCTTGGTACCACAATCAACAGTGTTTCCATATCCCTTCTCGGCGATCACAACATATTGAACGCACTAGCAGCAATCGGAATGGCGATGGAGGTCGAGGTTGATATTGAGGTCGTGAAATCCACCCTCGCAACATTCACGGGAGTTAACAGGAGGTTCACACTAGTTGGTACGCTCGGTGGAGCATGTGTCATAGATGACTACGCTCACCATCCAACCGAGATCAAGGCCCTCCTGAAATCGGCACGCCAGAGAGAAAGCGGTAAGGTCATGATCATATGCCAACCACATCGGCTCACGAGGCTCAATATGTTATTTACGGAGTTCCGTAATTGTTTTAATGAAGCAGACGAGGTTGTGATAGCTCCAGTATACCAACCTGTATATCAGGATCCTCATGCAGAGCCCAACGCATTGTTAACATCCGACGATCTATATGTGGCATTACAGGAGGACGGCAAGAATGTGAAGTTTGTGCACGACAAGTCTGAGCTACAGGAGTTCTTGAATGATATGATCGTTGCTGGCAAACTATGTGATAATGATATAGTTCTCTTCTCAGGGGCAGGAGATATATCTAACTGGGCTTATGAAATCGTTTCTAAAATCGGGACTCGGCAGTGAGCAAGTTAGCTATCGTACTTGGAATCATCTCCTGCAGCGTACTATTCTTCTTGTCTGGAACGTTCACTGGATACTTGATCGGTGAGTCTCCAAGAGAAAAACGTGCGCCGGTAGCTAACAAAAAATCGAAGCGTACACCTTCCATGAACAATCCCATCCTCGGCAGAATCATATCTTCACAACAAAGCAGAGTCATGGGGAAGGTACGTAGACCATCAAACCCGGCTATCGACCAAGTAAGATCATACCAAAGCACTATTGTTCAGTAGCACACAAGTGCCTAAGAACGTATTGACCACGGCATGGCTGGATGCCATAATAGCAGCAGTGTGAGTCAAACACCTAATTAGTCAGCAGTGGATTGCTCCGATGAGTCTGTGTGCTATTGTACGTGCATTCCCAACTAATCCTCTGCTCAAGGTTTAATCGGAAGGAAGTAATTAGTAATGATACAGTTTTCTATGAGACAGTTATTGGAGGCCGGTGTTCACTACGGGCACGTCACGAGGAAGTGGAATCCAAAGATGGCGCCGTATATATTCGGGTCGAGAAATGGCATTCACATCATTGATCTCGAACAGACAGTGCCGATGATAGAGGTGGCTTTAAGAGCTATTAGGGATATAACAGCAAATCACGGCAGGGTACTATTCGTTGGTACAAAGATACAGGTGACTGACAAGATAAAGGATGCAGCACAGAGATGTGGTCAGTACTACGTAAACCACAGATGGCTCGGCGGAATGATGACGAACTGGAAGACAGTGAGTGTGTCAATCAAGAGACTTAAGGCCCTTGAGGAGCAGATCGCAACCCCAGTAGGGCTTACTAAGAAGGAGATTCTGAAGCTGCAGAGAGAACACGACAAGCTTGATCTAGTACTAGGTGGGATTCGTGAGATGGGGGGCTTGCCGGACCTGGTAGTGGTGATTGATACTATCCGGGAAGCCATCGCTGTAAAGGAAGCTATGAATCTGGGGATTCCGGTTGTAGCGGTAGTGGATTCAAACTCTGATCCTGATGGGATTACGTATCCTATCCCTGGGAATGACGACGCGACTAAAGCAATAGAGATGTACTGCAATCTGTTTACCGGAGCCGTTCTAGAAGGGCTACGTAGCGGCATGGAAAAATCAGGGATTGATATAGGGACAACTGATGCCGTGCTTGATGATGGCATCACAATAGTCTCTGAACCTCAAGAGGCTTCAGCCTTACCTGAACAATCAATAGTTGATGCAGTAGAGCAGACACCTGCATAGGTCAACACTTTACGCTGAGAGCTTTGAGCACAACTTCAACATCTTGTTCTGTATCAACAGAAAGCGCGGTACCTGTTACTGGTACTACCCATATGTTGATGCCATTTTGGAGTCCACGAAGTTGTTCAAGTCTCTCAGTCTTCTCACAAAAGGTCTGAGGAAGTGACACGAATTTTTTTAGGCTGTTATACCTATACACGTATATTCCAACGTGAGAATATGTGAATGGAGAGCCGTAGGGAATTGAAGAGCGGGAGAAGTAAATTGCCTTTCCTGGAATATGCTTATCCATGTTCTCGAAGGCGACCTTCACGGTGTTTTCATCATGTGCCTTAGATCTGTCGTCGCAGTACGTTGCTGGGGTAGCAATATCAATTGACTCGTTTGCCTTGAGCGCCGCCAAAGTTTCGGATAGCATTTGTGGAGCGAATACTGGGGTATCTCCTTGCAGGTTGATGACGTACTCCGGCTTCTGTTCCAGTGTCTCAAGTGCAGCAAACACGCGGTCTGTACCAGACTGAAGTTCTGGGTCAGTAATGATAGCCTGTCCACCATGGTCCTCGACGATCTTTTTAATCTCACTTCCGCAGCATGCTACATAACACCTGCATAAATCTAGATTCTGCGCCTGCTCTAGTACTCTGATGACCATGGGTTTCCCATCAATTGGGTACAAGACCTTCTTCGGAAACCTGGAGGAGTCTAGCCTTGCTGGAATGAAGATCGCCGCTGAATTATCCATGGATTTGTGCGACACTGTTTAATGGGAGAATGCAGCATTGTATCAAATTTCTATGGCAAAGAAAATTGCATTACCAGGATTTTCACTAATCGAGGTTTCAATCTCACTCTTGATTCTCGGAATAATCTCGAGCGTTGTAATGACGCAGCTCAACATATTCAACAAGGTACATACGAATCAGAAAACCCATAACAATATCGATTTTGTAGTGAAGGCAATAGCTGCGTACTGTATGTCGAATGACGATCGGCTTCCGTTTCCATCAACTTCTGGTGATGTTGGGATACAGAATGAGAGCATGAAGGATACGTTCGGATGCATCCCATTTAAGACATTAGGCATCATGGAAAAGTTCTCGAAAAACGGGAATGGAAAGAAGTTACTATACAGGATGAATCCGCACTTCGGACAGTCGTCAACGACTGCTAACGTTACACTGGGAATCAGTGAGTTTCACTCTGATATTAAAGATGACAAGGTGGCCATCATCATCAAATCACAGGATGCCAATGGCAGAGATGAAATAGTGGTGTGGTACAGCGAAAAAAGCTTCATTGCAAATTTTATGAATGGGACTATGCGGAGGACAGAAGCTAGAACTGGGCTCTTCGACGAGGAACCGATCTGACGATATGTACAATTTTACTGGAGTGTTCTGACATTAGTTACAAAAATAGATCATATCACAATGCCATTATAACCATGTTTCCACTGCGTAGACGAATAGGAGCCATATTGCCAGAACAAATGTAGCAAGTACCAAACCGCATGAGGCCCACTTCTTTGTAGAGATGTATCCAGATGAAAACATCAATACAGATACCGGGGATGTGTAATGCGTGAGGACATTGGACATTGAGCTGAATACAGCCATCGTCATTGCTACAGAAATCTGGCTTATTCCTAGGCTGAAGCCTGTTGCCACGAATGATGCGTAAAGCGCCACGATCCTACCGCTTTCTCCGCTGAAGAAGTAGTGGGAAAAAAAGTATATTGCTGAGAGGACTGAGAATGAGGTCCACTTCCCGTGTCCATCGACCACCCCTGCGATTGTCCCTGTAAACCAATCTATGACACCGGAGCTGATTAAGTTGTTCACGAATGATATCAAGATACCGAGGGTTATCACCGAGTTGAAAGTGCTACTGCAAGACAGAATATCCTTCGGCGTCAAGATGCCGGTAATCAGGAATATGCAGATTCCAATCAATGTTGTGATCATGACAGGTATGCCAATGCCATCGGAAAACACCCACATTACTAGCATTAATCCGAAGACAGCTATTATGAATTTTTCCTTATCTGTAATGGCTCCGAGGCTTGCGTAATTCGTAACAGCCTGCTTCTGGATGACGCTGAGATCACGTACCTTAGGGTTACAAGCGACCCTAACCACAAATGGTAATAGCAACAAAAGCGCGACACATGGGAGCACGGTGAACTTGAGCCAGGATATCCACGTAATACCAAGATTCGCATTTGTCATCACATCTAGGATCAGCGCGTTAGATACCATACCTGTTGCGAATGTAGCGCTGCATATAGCTGAGCATGCCGAGTACAGTATGATCATGTATCTTCCGACACGTTGCTCAGACACTCCCCTTATACTTTCAGAAACGTACTTGGCGATCGATGTGATGATGGGGAAGCCAATGCTTGCTGCGCGGGCAGTACTGCTAGGCATCGCTGGTGCGATCAGGAACTCAGTCAGGATAATGCTGTATGATATGCCAGTTAAATTTCTCCCAAATAACTTCATAAACAGATATGCAATCCTCAATCCTAGGGACGACTTCGTGATTACACTCGAGATGGAGAGCACGCAGAACAGCAACCACGGGATCATGTTCGAGAAGCCGGTGAAACTGGACTTAACATCTATTGTGGATGTTAAGTTTGCAAAGACAATTCCAATGAACAGAGTAGCTAGGGAATCGCAAACCTCCAGCATGAGTCCACTCATCATCGCAACGAATATGATAGCAGTACGATATCCAGCTACCCCAAGTCCTTCTGGTGGTTCCACAAACCACCAACAAATGGCGGCGATGCATAATATTGCAGAGAGTGGTATCCATCTAATTTTAGCCCCACTGAGAGTGTTTTTTGAAAATTTAACTATAATATCTCCAGATGTTCTCCACCGCTATCTTATATCAAGGATAAGGCAATGTGTCTTAAAAGCAACTGTTTTGTATCAGATTGGTTTGCGTAGTATACGTAAAGCGTAGTGACAAATTTGAAGAAGGTGATGGGCTATATGCAAGCATGTGCCAAAAGGAAGTAATACTTAACTTAATAGCAAATTCTCCAGAACAGAGTTGGATGTGGTTACGAGTGGAATCTGTATTAGAACTATCGAGAAGCCCTCTGTCTGAAATAAGCTAATACAAACAAATGAGGTATTGTTAGGAATGGTGTCTTGGCTTAAGCACCTGTTGGTAATGTTCTGGAGGGAGGGAGAAGATGTCTTAAAGTAGATGAACTTGTACAACACCAATAAACGAGCTGGCTCTGGGATGGTGAAATGTGTACAATGACGGAGGAGGCTGAAGTAGCTCAGTTGGTAGAGCAACTGATTCGTAATCAGTAGGTCGGGGGTTCAAGTCCTCTCTTCAGCACCACTTAAAAATCCTGGACTTAGGTGATGTTTTGATGATCCAGTTAGACTGGTGATTTTGTAGCCAGTCTCACTCCTCTCCAGTAACTTCTCCCATATACCTTTATCTCTCCATCT
>JAITIT010000073.1 GCA_031279295.1 Holosporales bacterium
ATATGTCTCTCAGCCTGATTCCAGAAGGTTTCTATTCCATTAATGTGATGATGGAAGTACACTACCACAGTATTTTTGTTGATATCTAGATCATTCTGCTTATCTAGGGATGTCCCAAAAATTGGGATACCCCAGGACGGGCGGAAGCTGGCATGCGGATACCTTGGCATCTTGGTAAAGCATACCAGTTGAAATTGCCTGGATGCTTTAGCTAGCGGGCTTCAGTTACATAGGGACTGTCATCGTCACGAGAATGAGATATTACTGTAACTCAATAACCATTGGTACGAGTTGGAACTATTTTTAGATACTATACATCTTCAAGATTCGTCCGACGACAACTAAACACACGCCAATAAGCAGGAGGAGTAACGCGTTCCTCCGTTGCTCTTATTCTGCATCCCCCAACAACACCCTCGCTTGATGTACGGAAAGCCCGAGCTTAGCAAACAGCTCTTCTGGGTTACCGGACTCCCCAAACTTGTCTATTCCAAGGATGGTATCGTCTTCTCGGGTCCTGTACTTATGGAGACAAATGGTACTTCCGGCTTCCATGATCAGTTTCCTCCCAGCTAATATCTCCGATCTGTAGTCACTGGATTGCATATCGAATAGCTCGAAGCAAGGAGCAGAGATGATCCTTATATCAAATCCTTCAGTAGCACGCCGGACTTTTGCTGCCAGTTGTATCTCTGAGCCGGTAGCAACTATCGTCACTTTCCGTCTTCCGTCATTCATAAATGGTACTAGCTCGTACATGCCAGTTGCAGATAAGTTAGTCTCTACCTCCAACCTTGGAACGGCTTCAAGATTTTGTCTAGTTAGTACGATAGCAGACGGAGTAGTTCTGTCACTGATTGCTAGCTCTATGCATTCGACTACCTCAACCCCACAGCACGGTCGAAACACGTTAAAGTGTGGAATTGCCCTGAGTGCAGCAAGTTGCTCAATTGGTTGATGTGTTGCTCCATCCTCTCCAACTGCAACAGAATCATGAGTGAATACGAAGATCGGCGCTACACGCATTAATGCGGCATTTCTAATGGCAGGTTTCATGTAGTCGCTGAACACGAGGAATGTACCTCCAAACGGAATAAACCCCTCCAGAGCTAGTCCGTTCATCGCACATCCCATGGCATGTTCTCTGATTCCATAATGAACGTAATTCCCAGTCCAATCGCTATCACCTAGTTTCACACTACTGTTTGAGATGGTACAGCACGACTCTGATAAATCCGCTGCTCCCCCAATAAATACATCATACTTAGCCGTCAGTCTCTCGAACACAATCCCGCTGAAATATCTCGTGGATCGCATAGTGGTATCCTTGGCAAACTCATACTTCATTGCTCTGAGATCTACCAGTATCTCATTCTCAGGTATGTTGGGAGCTGTTAGACAGTGTAGGCTAGGTGTACAGCTAGCAGGTATGGGGTCCGGAGTCAGATGCTCCGGAACAGCAAACTCCTCAAGTGGCATCATGGTAACTCGCCTCAGGTTCATTGCTTCCTCCTGTGGTACACATACAACATGACACTTGGCAGTTCCCTCGACGTTAGAGCTTTTGCCGATGGATGTCCGGAATGCTATGAATGTCGGTTGGCCAGATTTTTTACTAGCATCTATCACATCAGCTATTTGTCGGAAATCGTGTCCGTCCGCACTTAACGTGTTGAAGCCGTACGCAGCAAGTCTATCGGAGTTATCAGTCGTTACATCGGATGCTTTACCGTCTATGCACACGTCATTATCATCGAACATGACAATAATGTTATCAAGCTGAAGTGAGGCTGCCAGAGTAAGTGCCTCATGAGAGACCCCCTCCATGAGACATCCATCACCCACAACCACAAATACCTTATTCTGCAACCGCTTCTTCTTGAGGGCAACTGCCATACCTACAGCAGTCGCTAACCCCTGACCGAGTGCCCCTGTCGTCATCTCGACGCCGATTTCCTTGTTAACATCGGGGTGCCCTTGGCACAGGCTACCGAGTCTTCGGAAGCTCATCAAATCTTCTTTGGTTAGCCGTGTCTTTCCAGAGAGATAAACCGCGGCATATAGTGCAGCACTCGCGTGACCAACTGATAGCACAAACCTGTCTCTCGCTTCATCTCCAGGTGCAAAATTCATTCCACCATTAAACAAGACGGCCATAACATCAGCAAACCCCAGCGCAGCTCCCTGGTGGCCGGAGCCAGCTATGTTTACCATATCAACTGCTAGGCATCTTATAGCGTTCGCAAACTCCCGCACATTGTGAATCTCTGCGATGCCCATATCAAACAATGCTTCCGAGAAGTTTAGCGGTGTAGTCAACGAGAGTGACAACTCTGCTGTATCGCATCCTAGATGGCCCTATCACACCTATTGCACCCACGATGTTCTTCCTGGCGTTTTTGTAGGGTGATACTATTATGGAGCAACCTGACAGCTTAAACATATCGGTCTCAGCTCCTATGAATATCTGTACTCCCTGAGCTTCGATTGACTTATCAAGGATGCTTTTCAGGGTTTTCTTTTCATCCAGTTTCCTGAGGAGATCTCCGAAGTCCGCTATCTCCGATGACTGCTCAATCAGATTGGACTGTCCCTTCACGATAACGTTGTTCGCATTCTCTGGCACACTATATCCGAGCCCCTCCTCTATCACACACTTCGTTAACTTATCTATGCCATCATTCTGGAAATCGACTTCGGCCTGAATCTTGTTTCGAATCTCCTCAAGCGTAACTCCTGTGAATTTTGTATTTATATACCTTGTGGCTCGGTTGAGCTCACTCCATGAAACGTCCGGTGGCACCTCAATCAACCTATTCTCAACAACCCCATTCTCGTTGACGATCACGACAATAGCTCTGCCCGGTCCCAGGAGCACGAAGTCTATGTACTTCACAGATGAGTTAACGGTTGGTACCATGATCAGACTGACGCAGTTTGACAGCTCCGACAAGATGCTGGTAGCTTTTTCGAGAGTCGATTCTATGCTCTCTCCAACGGCATTCCTCGTTGCCGATAGCAGTGTATCCTTTTCGAGATCGGATAGGTCGGCCGTTTCGATTAAGGTGTTTACGAAGAATCGCCACCCCTCCTCTGTTGGTTTTCTTCCAGCTGATGTATGCTCAG
This sequence comes from Holosporales bacterium, assembly GCA_031279295.1. Lineage (GTDB taxonomy): Bacteria > Pseudomonadota > Alphaproteobacteria > RUG11792 > RUG11792 > JAIRYU01. The sequence goes on from JAITIT010000073.1 coordinate 3,127, forward strand.
CACACAGGATGCCGAGATCCTCCAGATCCGCCATAACGTTCCTAATTGTGGCTGGTGAGAGAGGAGTCGGAAGAGATTTTGATAAAGCCCTCGACCCGACCGCTTCCCCTGTCTCTACGTACATTTCAACAAGCTTCTTAAAGATCTCGACATACCGTCTGTTCTTCGTGATGTCAACGTACGACATGCCACCTTGCCGATGAGACCATACTGCTACAACACAGTTTACACCGGGCAATACATCCTGTCATTACCGACAGTCACAGACCAACCAAGTCTAAAGTATGCATCTCACTCTAGCTTGCTCTCTTACTCGGCTTGCAACATTATACATCAACGGCTACAATGACGTACATGGCCCTTGTGGCGGAACCGGTAGACGCAGCAGACTCAAAATCTGCCGCTCTTTTGAGCATGGGAGTTCGAGTCTCCCCGAGGGCACCACTTAAAAATCCTGGACTTAGGTGATGTTTTGATGATCCAGTTAGACTGGTGATTTTGTAGCCAGTCTCACTCCTCTCCAGTAACTTCTCCCATATACCTTTATCTCTCCATCT
>JAITIT010000019.1 GCA_031279295.1 Holosporales bacterium
TGTATCTTTTTTCAAAGGCATCCACAGTGTGTTCTTCACGATCACGAGGCTGGTAGTGAAGATCCTGCCAATCGGACTATTTGGCTTCGTAGCTGTCAGCGTCAAGGAGCTGCAGGGCGGGACTAATCTTGCTGGGATGGGGAAATACTTCTTGGTAATTATAGTAGCCAATCTAGTTCAGGGAATCGTCATCCTACCGCTGATGCTAACTGCGAAAAAAATAAACCCACTCGCAGCGATGAGGGCGATGTTACCGGCGTTGTCAGTCGCATTTTTCTCGAAGTCATCATCAGCCACATTACCAGTCACGATCAATACAATAGAATCCAAGCTTGGAATCGACCATAAGATCAGTAGGTTCACTTTGCCGCTATGTACGACAATCAACATGAATGGGTGTGCGGCCTTTATCTTCACAACAGTCATATATGTCATGCAGAACCACGGCGTCGAAATTACATCGTTCACCATACTAACGTGGGTGCTTATTGCAACCCTTGCGGCTATTGGCAATGCTGGAGTTCCAATGGGATGTTTCTTTCTGAGCGCCAGTCTTCTTTCATCGATGGATATCCCAGTACCGTTAATGGGAGTGATCCTTCCGTTCTACGGGGTTGTAGACATGATAGAAACAGCCCTAAACGTTTGGTCTGATTCTTGTGTGACGATGGCCGTGAATGAAGACCTTAAGGAGGCTGTAGGAGAGTAAATATCAGAGATTGATAGTGACCAATAATGTAACAACTGAGCTACAGGAAGATTCAACAGCTCAAAGCTTTTACCTTAGTCGGGCGATTCCCAAGAACTTATCGTCGCAACAGAGTATGCAGAGATTCCTTCTCTGCGCCCTTCGAAACCCATTCCCTCCGTTGTCTTGCCCTTCACGTTAACGGAGGTACTGTCGATAAGCAGGTATCTCGCTATTTCGGCCTGCATTGCACTAGCGTATATTGCAATGTTCGGGCTCTCGCATACAATCGTTGTATCTATTCTGATTACATCTGCGTTGGAACTGTCGAGGTACTTACGGCAGTGTTCCAAGAATATCCTCGAGTCAGCATCACGCCAGGACGGATCGTCTGCTGGGAAATGCTCCCCGATACTACCATGTCCAAGCGCTCCCAATATCGCATCAACCACACTGTGAATTCCGACATCTGCATCTGATACCCCACATAGTCCAGGGTGGTCTAGAATTTCAATGCCCATCAAGCGTAGCTTCCTAGATTTGTCTACCGAGAATTTATGTGCGTCGTATCCAAACCCTACGCGTTGCATAGCACCTCTCATTACGTCGGACTTATATGTTACCTTCCTATTTGCAACGCTGCCATCTACTATATGTACATGTATGCCATCGCGGCAACATAATGAAGCGTCATCACTAAATTCACAGGTTTCGTACTTCTCATACAGCGAGAAAAGCATGTCATATTCAAATCCCTGTGGCGTCTGTACGATGTGTACTTCATTCCTGTCTATGCTACCTCCACGTAGCATCAGGGAATCAACCGGACGTATCGCGGGAACAACTGCCGACTTTCCATGCCTCAGTGCATCTATCACGCTAACAACTACATTCAGCGGACAGTAGCTCCTCACAGCGTCGTGTACCAATACATACTCCGGGGAATGTTCCTTGATAGCGTCAAGAGCCAGCTTAATAGATGCTCCCCTCGATGCCCCCCCAACAACTGGGGTGAGCAACCTGAGGCTCTCAATATCGCCGCACACCGATTCGTATGCCCACTCAAACCCACCTGGGATCACGCAGACGACACCGTCTATATCCTCGATAGATACCAGTAACTCAACAGACCGACGTAACGGAGACTTGCCGCCGATGCTAACGAATTGCTTCGGCAATCTCCCACCATACCGCGAGCCAATACCAGCGGCAGCTACGATGGCGAATATATTACCCCTGCCTCGCCTTGAATTTTGGGACTTGCTTGTTGATGACATAGAGCCTTCCCTTGCGGCGTACTAGCTTACAAGCACGATGCCTATCCCTCAAGGTCTTCACTGAATTCACTACCTTCATCGTTTCACCACAAGCGCATGTATACCCAGCCACAGTATATACTATGGTACCACTACATGGTGATCAATGCAAGGTGCTGTACAAGTCTTAGTTGCACAAATTTACCAACCAGCTATATCCTGATCAGCCATTAACCACGTCATTAAAATAAACTGCCCCATACGCCTTAGCAGGGACTACAAACTGGCTGGATAAACGTCTCCAAAATTTTTTGTACTATGGGCGTTTTTTTATGGTGACATTTTTGAGAATGGTGCTATACACTCATAGTTGAGCAGCGGGAATAAGACCTCCTTGGTTAATCTCAAAATCCGCCGCTGATCGTATAAATCACTGATGAGAAAGTAGCATGTAATGGTGCCTGGCTATCTCATCAGATCCGACAAAAATCTTTAAAATTCAGAAAGGAACAAAAGATGTATGACACATCAAATATGCCACAATGGCGTGAAATTGCCCGCAAGGAGCAGCTTATCCCGTTGGGAGACTGGTGGGTATGGCTACTCCTTGCAGGAAGAGGATTCGGAAAAACCAGAACTGGGGCCGAGTCAGTAATGGAATTAGTAAATTCCGGAAAGTACAAGAAGGTTGCCGTAGTTGGCAAAAACATCCAGGAAATCAAGGATGTGATGATAGAGGGGCCAAGTGGCCTCCTCTCTACCACAATCGCAGAAAAACACTTTGAGACAATGAGAGAACACAAGCCTAAGGCTAGACCTCCAAACAAAAATGATCTCCTCTTGACCCAAAACCTGATGTATCAAGGCGCTGATTGTGGAGACGGAGGCGTTACCAAGTTTAAGTACTACCCATCCATGAACAGGATAACCTGGGAGAATGGAGCGATCGCCCATCTTATAGGTGCGGATCATTATGAAAAGCTGAGGGGATACCAATTCGACTTAGCATGGCTTGATGAGTTCGCAAAATACAGAAATCCCGATGCTCTATGGCAGCAAATCCTGTTTACCCTCAGACTTGGAAGTGACCCCAAGTGCATCATCACTACAACCCCTAAGCCTTTGAAAATCCTGAAGAAATTATTGGAGGAGAACGGGGTGTACCTCACCAAAGGATCAACATTTAATAACTCCGATAATCTATCAGCACGGTTCCTTGATACCATGCGTGTAACATATCAAAATACGCGGATTGGTAGGCAAGAACTTGATGGCGAAATCATAATGGATATGGAACGCGCAGTGTGGAAAAGGGAGAACATCATCTACAGAAGCATTTCTCCAGGCTGCCTCTCGGTTGTAGTAATAGGCGTTGATCCCGCTGTAACGACAGGCGAGCACTCGGATGAAACAGGTATCATAGTGGTCGGATTGGGATATGACGAAAAGATGTATGTCCTCGACGATCTGAGTGGAAAGTACAAGCCACCGGACTGGGCAAAGATAATATGCAAAGCATACAAGGATTTCGAAGCTAACTGGATAGTTGCAGAAGTTAATAATGGTGGTGATCTCGTGAGAGAGATGCTTACCACGATCTACCCTAACATCCCATTTAAACAAACTAGAGCGATACGTGGGAAGGTAGAGAGAGCAGAGCCAGTGGCAATGTTATATGACGCCAAGAGAGTTTTCCACATAAGGGAATTCCTAGAACTCGAAGAACAGATGTGTAACCTCACGTACGACGATAAAATTAAATCATCTCCAGATAGGGTGGATGCTCTCGTCTGGGCTATCTCTGACTTGAAGGATCGGGAATCCCCGCATATTTCAGCACTCATGCTCTAGAT
>JAITIT010000045.1 GCA_031279295.1 Holosporales bacterium
TACATCGTGGATAAAATTTGGGATACTTTCAGTTAATACTGACACCTCCAACCCTCCTAAATTCTCTCAAACGTAATAACAGCATCCCAATAGAAATGCCTGCTGATAAACTGTAAATAGCTGTTTCTATAAATAAGTAATAATCTAAATATTGATCTACTGCCTTCATATATGAAAAAAGTATTTTGTAAAAAATATCAACATAGATAATACAAAAGCATTATAAGAGCCTTTCACAGTCACACGAAACTTTTTTACTTCTGTAATTCTTTGTTTTGGAATAAAAATAAAAGAAAACAAACAACCAATTGTTATCGATACTAGGAATATACACCACAGTTTCGCTGTATGCATGTGCACTAATTTAAAAAAGAACAAAAATAAAAGGAGACAGGGGAAGATAAATAGTTTTCTGATGTGAATTCGCCTGTCTCTTGTTGCCAGCAAACCATTTGCTATCAAGTATATGAATATCAAAAACACCCAGATTGGTGTGTGTGTCAAAATTTGCAGTATTTCCATTTACACTCCTCCTTATTCAACTGCAAAGGATAACATATAGATGCAATAGAGCGAAGCGTACCTTGACATTATAAAGATGATTTTATTTATGGCGGAGAGAGGGGGATTCGAACCCCCGATACGATTTCGTCGCATACTCGCTTTCCAGGCGAGTGCCTTCAGCCGCTCGGCCATCTCTCCGCATGTCACATTGGATATCATATTTATGTCCTGTAGGCAAATTAAAATGCTGTTATAGATAGTTATGTAGTGGATATGCAGAGGAGAGTAGGTGTATTACATTGGGTAATTAGCAGGCAAGCACAGGTAGAGAATAAGATATGTAAGGCATTGAGAAAGATAAGGAATATATGGGGGAGAACAGAGAGGTTCGAGGAACGCACGTCTGATGGAGGTAGTACGAGGCTGGGAAAGAGATACGACTCATAGGACTGCTAGATCCTCTTGTTGTAATTATGACCGTGATAGATGGTCCTGGTTGATGGCAACACATCCAAAATACCGTACGACATGAGATGGAGAGTTATCACGGGAGAGTATATAGCTTCTGGTTGAGAGACTGCGATAGCATCACCTAATCCCACACAGCAACTACCGAGGTACGCATAACCCCGGTGCTGCTCTATAGTATAGTTACTTACCTAGCTAGTACCGCAAGAAGCAGGATGGCAACGATGTTGATGATTTTGATCATTGGATTGATGGCTGGACCAGCCGTATCTTTATACGGATCTCCGACGGTATCACCAGTCACAGAAGCCTTGTGAGCATCGGAGTACTTCCCGCCATGGTTACCATCTTCTATGTGCTTCTTGGCGTTATCCCAAGCTCCTCCACCCGATGTCATCGAGACCGCCACAAATAGCCCAGCCACTATTGTACCGATGAGAGTTGCCCCAAGAGCCGAGAACGCGGCCGTTTGTCCTGCGATTGAATTGATGAACAGGTAGATTACTACAGGGGCTACGAGTGGCAGGATCGATGGAACCACCATCTCTCTAATTGCTGACTTCGTCAGAATATCGACAGTAGTCTTGTAGTCTGGCTTTGCAGTTCCAGCCATGATTCCACTGATCTCCTTGAACTGCCTACGTACCTCTACGACAACTGCTGCTCCGGCTCGTCCGACAGCCTTCATTCCAAATGATCCAAAAAGATACGGCAGCATCGCCCCTACTATAAGCCCTACTAGGACATACGGGCTTTGCAGGCTGAATCCTACGGACAGATCTGGAAAGTAGTGCTCTAGGTCTTCTACGTACGTCGCAAATAGGACGAGCGCTGCGAGCCCGGCAGATCCAATGGCATACCCCTTCGTCACAGCCTTGGTGGTATTCCCTACCGCATCCAGCGCATCGGTGATAGCCCTGACTTCATCAGGTAGTCCGGACATCTCGGCAATCCCACCGGCGTTATCTGTCACTGGGCCATATGCGTCAAGCGCCACGATGATTCCAGCAAACGCCAACATCGTTGTGGCCGATATTGCTATGCCAAATAGCCCCGCACATACATATGCAGCAATGATACCGCAGCTGATGATGATAGCTGGCAATGCGGTGGACTCCATCGAGACAGCCAGTCCCTGAATGATATTTGTCGCGTGCCCGGTCTCCGATGCTTTAGCCACGCTTCTGACTGGCCTGTATGAGATGGACGTGTAGAACTCAGTTACCCACACCAGCAATCCAGTTACAGCAATTCCAACAAGGCTGCACTGCAACAAGTTGAACGGGGTGATCACATCGCCGGACTTCATCTCAATATTAGAATCAAGGGAAGAGAACATTATGAACGTCATCACAACTATGAGCCCGGCAGAAAAGATTCCCGAGGCAACGAGTCCCTTATATAGGGCCCCCATGGCATTGTTGGACTTCGATAGCCTGACAAAGAAGGTTCCCAGGATTGATCCGATGATGCAGATTGCGCTGATAGCAAGAGGATACAGCGTCATCACCTGCCCAGCATACTCAGAGAAGTATACGCCTGCCAGAATCATCGATGCAACTATAGTAACGACGTATGTCTCAAACAGATCGGCTGCCATGCCAGCGCAGTCTCCGACGTTGTCCCCGACGTTATCGGCAATAACCGCCGGGTTTCTCGGATCATCCTCAGGAATGTTAGACTCGACTTTACCAACTAGATCAGCGCCCACATCAGCTCCCTTCGTGAATATCCCACCCCCAAGCCTGGCGAAGATCGATATGAGAGATGCGCCGAAGCTCAGCGCGACCAGTGTCTCTGTAATGGTGCGTGGATCCACAGACAGAGCACTTAGGATAAAATAGCTTCCGGCCACTCCGGTGATTCCGGCCCCTACCACGAGGAACCCTGTGATAGCCCCTGAGTTAAAGGCAACTGACAAGGCACTGGACATCGATGTTTTAGCCGCCTCAGCTGTTCTCACATTTGCCCTTACTGATACATTCATACCTATGTACCCAGCTATGCCAGATAGTACAGCGCCTAACACAAATCCACACGCCACATACAGTGACATAAATGACACAAGCAACGCAGCTACCACTACCCCAACAATAGTGATTGTGGTATACTGCCTATTGAGGTAGGCCTTTGCCCCTACCTGGATGGCATTTGCTACCTCCAGCATCTTGTCGTTCCCACATGGTAGTTTGAAAACCGTCCATACCTTGGATATCGCAAAACCGATCGCGATTAATCCACAAATCATCACAATCACAGATACCAACTCCAACACTCCGCCGATCACCTAAATTATTTATCCTATACAACTCTTGTGTATCTTAGCAAAACTTGCTCTGCGTTCCAAGTGAGAAAGGACGTCGAGATTGACAACTAATGGACTGGCCTATATGAAGGTAGAGCAAGATCCTTTAAGCATTATGCTAAAGCCCGTGATGATACATCCTCGGTATACCTCGTGGTATGTTCTGGATGGTTATTGTAGGTGAGTACATAGCTCCGGAGTAGAGGCGGCCAATAACATAGGATGCGATAGCGCCGTATATATGGCGGTAGCCGCCATGTATACATATCTTGAAGAGGAGCCATGGTGTCAGTGAGGTGGACGTGGTTTTCTCGTGAGAGACACGATGACAAGCAGCACGACGCTGGTGGTGATGAATGAGTCTGCTATATTGAATGCAGGCCAATGCCAGTCCTCGTAATGTATGTCTATGAAATCCACGACGCCACCATGGACGAACCTGTCGATGATGTTACCGATTGCTCCACCTATCAGCAGGCTACAGAACACCTTCTCGATGATCGAGGCTAGCTTGCAAAATACGTACACGAGGAATATTACCAATATGATTGATAGCATGATGATCATACACTTCTGAACTTCGGTTCCTGGAGCGAGAAGCCCGAAGCTGGTACCAAGGTTATACGTTAGGACTATGTTTGCGTACTTGCATACCCTGATCACAGTTCCCCTCTCCACGAAGGCCAGCACGCTCCACTTGGTGGCCTGATCAAAAACCACTACGAAGGTGCCAAGGAGAATACTGAATAGGTGTGCTCTTCTGAGATTGGTCATCTCGCATCACCCTTCGCAAATGCATCGAGGATGGTTTGCTTCGTAAGAATGCTTGGAAGCACAATGAAATCCTTGCCATTTCCAGGATAGTAGATATATAGAGGAACAGCAGCTGCTCCATATTCTCTGATCAACCTGGTAATCTGTTCATCCCTGTTTGTCCAGTCGCACTTGACAGCCTTGATGTTTCTCTTTTTGAATTCAAGGATTATATCTTCGTCGTCGAAGACCGTCTCATTAAACTGACAGTTGAGACACCACGAAGCTGTGAAGTCCAGGAATATTGCAGCCTTCCAGATCTTTGCATCATCCAGTATCTTGTCTGAGTAATCTATCCACTGTATCTCAGAATGAATACGCTGCGACGATGAAGCATAGTATCCCCCAGTTATGACGTTCGCGCAAATACCGGTAAGCGCGATGTACGCTAATCTCTTACTTCTCCCGAGCTTCTTCAAGAGCCAGACGAACATCGTCGCTCCGATACAGCACATGATGACCAGCACAAACCGTACCTGCGAAATCTGTGATAGCAGGATCCAGATAGGCCATGCACAGGATAGCAACATCGCGAATCCCATAAACTCCTCGAGAATCGATAACCACCTCCCAGGCTTAGGAAGCTTTTCAACGACATGTGAAAATGCAGCAACACAAATGAACGGTATACTAGCTCCAATTCCGATGGCTGTGAAAATTGCTAGCGAGCACACCATACTACTATTAAGTAGTGCTCCCGCTACAGCAACTCCAGAGAGTGGTCCTACGCACGCTGATGACGTGAGAGCGCTGAGCGCCCCACTAAAAAATGACATTACGTACCCGCTCTGCGCTGGAATTTTTATTCTCGGTAGCCCACGGATGTTCAGCTTCAAGAGTCCCCAAAAATGCAGGCTGCATGCTAGAAAAATTATCAGCATCGCATAGACAACAAGTGGGTTCTGCATATGAAATCCCCAGCCAAGCCCAGAGACCACAGGGCGCAACACAGTGAGTGTAGTTCCGAGAAATATGAATACGCTAACCACCCCCAGTGCACTGGAGAGTCCGTGGATTCTCACGCTCTGCTTCTGCGTACTCGAGATTTTGACTAAGGCAAAGATCTTCATCAGGATTACCGGGAAGACGCACGGCATGCAATTCAGAATCAAACCGCCTAGCAGTCCGAATATGATCATTAGCAGCAGGCTTAGATCTTGAGATGGAGTGTCTGACTGATTCCAGTTAATGCCCGTAACCTCCTCATCAGTTAGCGCTGCATTCAAAACAAGATCCCCACTCTCTCGTTTTGGTATACACGAGTCATTGCAAACTACGTATGACATGTCATATGAGATAGGAGATTCTCTATTCAGGATTCTGAGTTTGTAGAACACGGAAAAATCACTGGTGTATCCCTTGTAGCCGCTTGGCAATCCATCAAAGCCCATGATGTCAACTGATGGGGGCCACACAATATCCAGTACCTCTGCATTGGTCCATACGATATGTGGCGCGCTACTTCTTCCCTTACCCTCCATTGCAGACATGTGTTCCCCGTTCTTGACTTGAAAATCAACGGAGACCACGACAACATTGTTACCAGCATCATGTAACTGACTAGAGAATGTCCTGAATATTACATTAGCAAAACAGGCGCACTGCACCATCATCAGTAATGCAACAAAGCATAGTAGTTTACGGAACCGTAGTATCATTCTGTACTACCTCTGGACGCTCCAGTTTGCCAACCTTTCCGCATGCTGACAGGAGGAAGGCCACTAACAATAAAACAACATGGTGGGCGATGACGGATTCGAACCGCCGACCTCCTCGGTGTAAACGAGATGCTCTACCACTGAGCCAATCGCCCGATTTATACACGAGTTACTTCGTACGCCTGGCTACCGCGTCCTTTAGCTGTTTTCCTGGCTTAAATTTCGGGATGTCACGAGCCGGAATTTGCATCGGCTCTCCAGTCCTCATATTACGTCCCTCTGATGCATCTCTATGTACGGTAAAGAAAGTACCGAACCCGATGAGCCGCACGTCCTCACCATCAGCCAACGCTATCTTCACGGTATCAACAAATGCGCCTAGCATCTTATCTACATCCGTCTTCCTCAGCTCAGTTACATTCGCTATGCTGGAAACCAATTCAACCCTATTCATACTCCCAACCCCCTGTAAAACGGCTACAGTTGACCATCAACCGTCTCATGCTACTATAAGGGTGTTTCATCGTCAATCTAAATGTCATACATATCAAGTTAACAAATTTTGAGAAAACAACATGCCCACAGAACATAAAAACCATGCGACAACAGGAACCACTACCCAGCAGTATCTTCATCGTACGTTGTACTCTACAGCATGAGGCGGAGTGCTTCCACTACCTGCTCTAGGATTTCCGCTGCTAACTCTATGCGCATTACCAACATAGATAAAGAAAAATAATTGCCTTGTTGTCTCGGTTCATCTTAGGCATTTTTAAGTATGCTATCTAAACAACTGCACGAGCAAGCCGTGAACGTTAATCGAGCAATTCTTTGAGATTGGCAAGTACGGAAATAGGCAAAAACATCGCAGCACCCCTTATCAGCGCAGTGTTCTACGTTGTTAAAACTGGCTGTCAAAACAACCGGTAATGCCAAATCCTGTAGCCTAGCTAAGGATGTAGCAATATCTGTTTTGTCTGCTATTAATATCGTGAGTGCACATTCGATGACGTTACTTCATGGTTTACAAAATCATGAAAGCTGGTTTTCAGATACATGGCACGTTGTAACAAAAACGGGAACATGTTGGGTAGAGAGCTACAGCTCTGTTGATACATTATTGGGAATCTCCATATCCTTAAGTTATCAATCCCTACATTGAGAAGCGTTGCAGCAAGCAAGGTAGTTGTGATAACCTCACAGATTGTAAGGAGAGATGGCCGAGTGGCTGAAGGCAACGGTTTGCTAAACCGTCATACGGACATAAATCCGTATCGGGGGTTCGAATCCCCCTCTCTCCGCCAAAAATAAAATCATCTTTATAATGTCAAGGTCTTTAGAGCGAAGCGTCGTCAATCCCCCACTCTCTCCGCCAGAGCTTCATGAAACAAGATAGGTGTCAATTGTTATGATTAGATAACAAACTTGTGCTGCACGGGCTTTGGCGGCTGCAACTACCGGGCTTTCTTCCGGCATGACATTGGCGCTGATCGTGCTTCTGATGTCTTCGGTTTTGCTGGCCAAAGCTCTCATCAACGAGTCTCGTGCTTCATCAATCGATATCCCAGACTCAACGAATTCCGCGAGTTTCTCAGGCATCTTGGCCAACCTACAGAGCCGTGAGATCTCAGAGAGATCGGCTTTGAAAGTATCTGTTTCCATAGTTTTTTCCTTTCTAAAAGTGGTTGTGATTACGTCAGCGAGGCCTGCCTTCACGGTGTTCTCACCGTAAAAAATACCAGCTTCCGTGGCTTTGACCGCATCGATAGAGAGCCTCCGGCCCTTCGCAACAAGCTCGACAAACATTTCGTAGAGCCGATCGAGCTCGTCGTTGAGGTCGGCAAACTCCTCATCTGCCAGCGGTTCATGTGGATTTAGGTCATTTTTCCGTGCTCCTCTAAAAATCGTCGTGTACTTCAAACCGTACTTTTTGTCGGCCTCCGAAACGTCCAAATGCGTCGCAATCACGCCGATCGAACCGACTGCAGAAGTCCGATTTACCAGCACCTTTGAGCAGCTCGCAGCAATTGCATAAGCAGCAGAGAGACAATTGTCGTTAGCATATGCGGTAATTGGTTTCTCCGATTTCGCCTGCGATATGAAATCGCAGAGATCGAATAGGCCCGAAACTTCCCCTCCCGGACTATCGATGTCCAGCATAATCTCTGAGAGCCCCGGATTCTCAATGGCTTTTCGATATGCTCTCGTAAATCTTTTCGTAGCTCGTAGCTTCAAAGAACTCGCAACTCGGCCGTTTCGTGAGGATTCCGTGTACTGGAATTGTCGCGATCATTCGTCCACCTCCGCGTACGAAACCCGCCTCGAAGTGGCTGTGGCCCTGGCATCGGAGTCAAAAATTACCACAATTTCATCAGCTCTGGCGTTGTCTTTTTTGATCTCATCATCGATCTCTTCGGCGTCGTAGCCATACTCTGACACGACCTCCGAGCGGCTCTTGAACCCGTTGCGTACGGCCATTTTCTGGGCTTCTTGATCTTTCAGTGGATAAACCCAATCCCATCCTTGCGGCACCCATTTGACATTCTGTAATTCATCAGAGCCCGTGAGAATCCCGGAGATTTGAGCCAACTCAACCCACCTGTTCCAGACTGGCCTGCAGAATTGGTAGACCATCAGATGATGCTGGATTTGTGCGGCTTTGCGGCGAAACTCAATGAGTCAGGCCCTGATCGATGAGTAGTTCACATCCGTCAAATCGCTCGTCAGCTGCTCGTAAGTCAGGCCGACTCCGACTGCAATCGAACGCAACTGCTGCCTCATGAACGCCTCATAATTGCCCCCCAACATCTGATGGGCTCGTGAATTTAACGTCCTCTCCCGGATCCAGGAACTGCATCGTACCGGGTTCCAGACCGGCAAAATTTCCACTCTCCCCCTGCTCAATCAGGACGTTATCTTCCGGATCAGCACGTGTAACAAACCCAGCAAACATGGCTGCGGTTTTCTTTCGTACGAGCTCTGCATCATCATACTGATCCAACTCATACAACCTCATCTAGCCTCTTCCTTATGTTTGTGTTTGATAACGTATCACCTACCTTGAGGTGTACCTTCTCTACATCCTCTAAGAATGCGATTTTGTTAAAAGACATATCATGTCTCCTTTCTG
>JAITIT010000062.1 GCA_031279295.1 Holosporales bacterium
GCCCCAAGCCGGGAATAACAGCCCCACAGAAGCAGTACCGGCAGGAGCAAAGGTCACAATACGGGTGAAAAAGAAGAGGCGGGACGGACACACAGCTGAGAAGCAGAACACAGGCGGAGCTGGAGCGGAAGAGACAGCCGGAGCAGGCGGGAAAGAGCCCAACGCGGAGATGGACGGAAACCCACAATCAGCAGCGGGGGGAGGAGCAGAGAAACCGGAGAATGAGAGGGGGTGGGCCGGGCAAGCACAGCACGACGAAAGCATAAAGTCCCAACAGAGGAGCGACGACACAACAGGAACAGCACCGGAAAGAGGAATGGTCGCGATGCACATGAGCGGGAGAAGGCATAACGAGCGCGTGGAGGAAGGGCAGACCACAAACAGAACCAGTGCAGGGGATAAGACCAGGACACACGGGGGCATGCCGAACGCGAAGGCAGGCGAGAACCCACAGACGACAGCAGAGGACGGAGCAAGAGAGCAAGAGAAGAGAGAGGGAGGAACAACACAGGCACATCACGCCGAAAGCGAGGGAACACAACAGAAGAATGAGAACCCAACGAGAGCGACACCAATGGGCGAGAAAGTGACTATACGCATAAGTAGGAGGAGACAGAGCAAGCACGAAACGGCGAGAACTGAAGGGAACCCGAGACTGAACGAATCACCAAACTGCGCGGAGCGAGACGAGCCCAGAAAACCGACCGCCAAGAGGCGCCACGCAATAACCCTAGCGGAGTACGGAGACAGCGAACAGAGCGGTAAACGAGTACCGGCCGAACCAGCTGCTGAAGAGCGAAGAACAGCAGCACCACCACCACCATTGACAAGGAGAGAAGAAGAAGCCGAGGAAGGCACAACAACCATCGAGCAAGCACAGAAGACAGAAGCGACCTCCAAGTCGCCAGAGGTCACGAACGGCGCGGAGAGCAAGACACAGACACTGCCACGACCAATCGCGTGGGACGAGGGAGAAGCCAAAATGAGCACAACGACCGTGGAGCAGACACGGTTAACGAAAGCATCCCCCAAGACGGGGCGAGAGCCAAGAACCCAGGCCGGCAGCGAACAACCCGTACCGCACACCGCCGACGGCAAGGACGATCAATGGTTCCGGGATAAGGACACCATGAAAGGGGTAGAGAAACGGGCGAACCGGATCATCGGAGAACTCATACCGGGAAGACCAGCCACGTGGACTGGCACCACAAAAGCTGAAGTCGCCGGGAAATGCATAGAGGCCATAGATAAGCTGGCGGCAGACGGGACAGAGTACGTCCTCGGGTACGGAAACGAGAGAGCATTAGCCTGTTACAAACTGGGTTTGCTGCTCGGCAGGCTAACAAGCGGACAGACCGTACTGCGTGAGATGTCGCCCGAGGCGAGACAAGCAGTCAAGAGGATGGAGGACGAGATCGAGACATGGGAGCAGGGGTGCAGAACACTCCCACACAAACCAGCTCGCATAAGTAGCAGAAAACAACTGGCAACACTCGGGCTAGCTGAAGCCAGAGCAACCGGCGCCATGAAAGACAGCAAGGACGCAGCAGGCGAGAGCATCTGGAAGGCATGCCAGTACGCGGGCGTCGAGGTCCATGGACGACTAGAGCCCGAGCTATATGGCATGAACTCGCACCCTATAACCGGACCAGAAATAGAGGCCACAGACCGAACGGCCAGCACCACCGGGACGCGAACAGATGACCCGGACGCGACGACAGGCGCCACGTCAGAACGCGCCACCGCAGAGCAGCGGGCACAGGAATGGGCTGAGAAAAAGCGCGCCTGGACAATGATGATATGCGGGCAAGCCGAGGTGAGGGTACTCGCGAAGCTGAAGCAACTGAGGGATACAACGGTAAAGGAGTGGATTAGAAATTTCAGCAACAAAGACATGCGAGACATAATGCTGATAGTGAGGGCGGAAGTACCCCCACAAATACCACAGGACGGACGTAGATACATTCAGGAGAGGTATGAGCGAGCCAGGCTAGCAGGAGCAATCCTAGGGGCCGCAAGCGCAATAGCGCTCGAAGGCGCTGACGAGGAGACAAGGCGGCGAGCGGAGCAGATATCGAGATTCACAATCTCCGTTACCAGTATAAGAGGGCAGGAGACGGGACCAGCCCGTAGAGCAATCGAGTACGGAATAATCGAGGGCAGCGAGAACGTGAAACAGCGGAAGGCCCGGTGGGCAGAAAAGGACTGGGTGGATGGACACGATATATGGGACGAAGAGAGGGACAGAGTATGGCTAACGCCCCGCATGGAAGAGGCAGAGAAGGAGAAATGGAACGTGGGCGAACGCAGAGAACCGGACCCACTGACAGATACAGACGAACTCGGGGAGGTGATACAGGAAGCAGTAATAAGACTGGCCATTGGGCTAGGTCCGAAAACGAATGCAGTAACAGCTGGCATGGGGACGAAAGTGATGGTGCGTAAAACAGTGAGAAAAGGCAAAGGCTGAACAACCGCAACAGAGAGGGAACGGGCCCGCGCGATGGGCAACAGCAGCACACGGCGCGCGCGATGGCGTGGCGAAGGCAACCGCACAACAGCCGGGGGTACACCGACATACAGCGACACCCCCTCGCGCGCCGCCGAACAGAAGCTGGGGCCGAGATCCGAGGACTCCGTAGCACGCCGGAGGAAAACGACTGGGAGTACGCGAGGAAGCTACACGAGGTCGCGGCAGACATGCACCGAAACCGGGGAGGAGACGGGCTGCGGAAGATAAGGACCGGGATGGAAAGGAACAGAGGCCACATAACGATCCAATCTCCAACGGAGGGAGAAGAGGAGTCGGGCAAAGCAGAACCGCTGGCCCCAGAGCAGGCAAGAAGCGTGCTCGCGAACACGCAACTGGCAATACGCGGGGAATACGAAGCACAACCGACCGTTACTCAAGCGGGGAAACTTACCGATGCAGTTATCGACTATTACGGAGAACGCGCATACAACGTCCACCATATAGTGGGGATGACAGCTGAAAAGATGCGACCCATCGTCGAGAAATACCTGGAAGCGAACAATGGCGCACGGGCTCTTCTCGAGTATAGCGGCGTGAATTCCCTCTCAGAACTGAGGCTAGGGGGAATTCGCAAGGAGCCAACTGTCCGTGTTCTACGTTCGATGAACCACCTTGTTGGACTACTACTCTCTGCCCATTTCATCGCTAGCGCGCACAATGCCTCAGGATTTCGTTGATTTTAACTTTGGATCTAGCCTTGGAATTGACAGTTCTCACTATGATGCAGCATGCTATGCTGAGCCCACCACTTGGATAGCTACCCGGAACTATGACGGATCCTCCTGGCACTCTCCCAAGTAGCACCTCCCCTGTTGCTCGATCTATGATCTTGGTGGAAGCTGTAATATTTACACCAGCCGCTATGATTGAATTTTCCTCCACGATTACTCCTTCCAAAATGGAGCTATGCACTCCTATGAAGCAGTTGTCCTCTATGATGACTGGGTTATCTACCACCGGTTCGAGCACACCACCGACACACGACTGCGCGGAAATGTGGCAGCCACACCCTATCTGCGCGCATGAACCAACCACCGCATTTATATCGATCATGGTGTTGTCGCCTATGTACGCCCCAGTATTAATGTAGCTCGGCATGACGACGACATCGTTACCAATGTACACACCGTCCCGAATCACAGCGGGACAGACTTTCCTGTATCTAGGAACTATGTGATTAAACTCTAGGAGACCTAGCTTATCGAACGAGTCGAATGCTTGCTTCGTAGACTCCTTAAACTTGAACGCCAGCAGAATTGCTTTTTTGATCCATGAGTGCGTAACCCACCTCCCGTCAGTTTTTTCGGCAACCCTAATTTCTCCTTTGTTGAGAAGTGCAAACACTTCATCAACATGCCTGAGAATCTCAGCCCTGTTAATACCGCTATCTGGCGTGTTACCTGACTGCAGTAGGCCAGAAAACTCTTCGATCCTATCTTTTAGGTTACTTATCATTGCCCGTCTCCATGAGAACCTGCGCCTTCCCGTTCCACGTTAACAACAGGAAACATGCTGCAACTACTGCAGCCACCACAGTTGATACCAGGACGGCGCCCCAGCCGTACGTATCTGCCAAAAACCCTGTACCTAGTCCAGCGATTGCTGTACCGACATACCCGAGGGTGCCTGTAAAGCCGGAAGCCGTTGCAGCTGCTTTCTTTGATGCAAAGTCCGCTGCAGCAACTCCTATCAAAATCTGCGGACCTGATATTAGGAAGCCGATGCATAACATGCAAATTGAACTAACGATATGTGAGTCCGATGGAGCTAGCCACAGCACTGCAACCAGTATCCCAATTGCAAGCATACAGAACACAGACACCGGACCGCGCCTTCCCTTAAAAATCTTATCTGACAAGTATCCGGCGCAGATACCACCAAACATGCTTGCAATATCAAAGCCCACCATCTGGAAACCAGCTCCAGTAATAGAACTTCCTTTGGACTCTAGCAACAAGGTAGGACCCCAATTCAAGAATGTCATCCTGCAGATATAGACGAATAGATTCGCTAGCCCAACATACCAAACAAACCTGTTGCAGAGTGCCATCTTGATGGTCTCGACATACGTGAGCTTCTGCTCATTGGTATCCCACTTCTCACTCTGCGCAACTGACGCAAGCCCCGTAATCTTTTCGACGGATGGTAATTTCAAAGACTCTGGAGTATCACGTAGCCGATTGAAGATGAGCACTGACAGTGCGATCGCGCATATGCCAGGTATGAAGAAAACATACCTCCATCCAAAGTGCATTAGTATGAACGGAGCAACCGATACTATTACAGCACTCCCTATCTGGTGTGACGTATTCCACAGAGCCCACCGCGTTCCGATCTCAGTTGGGCTATACCAGTGGGTCAGTAGCTTCGCACACGGGGGCCACCCCATCGACTGACAGCAAAAATTCAGCGCCCAGCATACGGCGAATGTTGAAAGGAGCGAGCTGAATCCCATCACAATGTTCATGATCGCAGACATTAGGAGCCCTATCGCCATCACGTACCTCGCACTGTATCGATCGCCTATAATTCCGAACACGCACTTGCCGATACCATAGATGATAGCGGCCACCGAGATGACAATTCCGATATCGGACTTTGTTAGTGAGAGGTCAGTACATATCGCTGGAATCGCAATAGAGAAGTTTTGCCGGATTAGGTAGAACGCAGAGTACCCAATCATAATCGAGTACAGCGTCCTAAAACGCCAATATGCAAACACCTTGTTGCAACTATCAGAGTACTGCGACTTGCTATTTTTGCCCACTACATGTCTCCCTAGCTCTCAAATGACTTAGCCAAAATTTCAAAGTCCGCGGCAAACAATCTATCATGCTCAATGCAATTTTTCACCTTCTTCAGAGCATGGATGACAGTGGTGTGATCCCTTCCACCAAACTTCCTACCGATATCAGCCAAGGACTTGGTTGTGAATTCTTTACATAGATACATCGCCACCTGCCTTGCGGTAGCAACAGATTTGAGACGTTTGGGAGAGTGTAGATCAGACAACTTGACGCTATAGAACTCACACACTCTCTTTTGAATTAGCTCTATCGTGATGAACCTCTCGTTAGAGCGCAAGAGGTCACTCAGAACCTCCTGGGCAACGCTGATTGTAATGTCACGACCAACGAGGGTAACGTGAGCAACTATCCTGTTCAACGCCCCCTCAAGTTCCCTAATGTTAGACGTAATCTTCACGGCTAGAAATTCGAGAACCTCATCCGGAATGTTCACCTTATATTGCTTGGACTTTGCCTGCAGTATTCCCAATCTCAGCTCATAGCTGGCAGGATGTACGTCTGCAACCAATCCCCAACCCAACCTCGATTTCAACCTATCTTCCACTCCCTCTAGGTCAGATGGAGATTTATCTGCAGACAGCACGACCTGCCTGTTGTTATCCACGAGGTCATTAAAGGTATGGAAGAACTCCTCCTGCGTCGTGTCCTTTCCACCTATGAACTGGACGTCATCTATCATCAAGATATCCACGTTCCTGAACATTTCCTTAAACGACATTGTGTCCTTGAAGCGAAGCGACCTGATGAAGAGGTACATAAATTTTTCGGCTGATATATATATCACCTTCTTGCTAGGATGTAGCTTCATGACATGCCATGCGATCGCATGCATCAGATGTGTTTTACCAAGTCCGACACCTCCATACAGAAATAACGGATTGAACTGCGGTACTTTGTCTTCGGCCACTCTCAATGCAGCTGCGTATGCAAACTCATTCGGTTTACCAACAACGAAATTCTCGAACGTGAACCGCTTGTCCAGCACAGAGATGCTCTTGACATCATCATGCTCGTCTGTGTTCGTAATGAGGTCCTGGTTGTTGCTGTCGTACACACCTACGTTGATGTACTTGACATGGCATCCATACGAGTTTGCAGCGATTATGATATCGCCGGAGAACCTCGTTAGCACATTATCTCTCACAAAATTTGACGGAGCCGAAAGTTCGAGGACACCATCATCGTACCCAACAATCCCGAGCTTTGATATCCATGCCTTGACAGACTTTTCCCCTATCGTAGCCTTGAGATCATGTACAATCTCACTCCATACCTGCATCAATTTCTGATCTGCATCGGGTAGTTTCACTTCATCGACCCGCCGCCAGTTTTCTTCCACAGTGCGTTTAGGTCTATATCATGATGCACTTCCATGTTGCTCTGCAAGAGCCTCACAGTTATATTCCTCGCCCCTCCGACATTTTCCGCAAACTTACCTGGGGTAAGGTACTTTGCATATATGAACGCCCCCTTCGCTTTGCTCCTGGATTTCAGATCTATGCTCTGATCAGTTTTGTTACGCCCAGGTATTAGGTCGAACTTAAAAATCTCAATCGAGTCCTTGTATGTCTTCTCAAGGGAAGTAGCTGATGAGAAGTACCCCTTCGCATCCATGCTCTGTAGCCTGTCATACAGATCCTTGGAGTATGCAATCACTATGTGGCATACGAATGGCTTCCCGCCATTCGCCTTTGGATCTACTTCAAAGTCCGCCTTATTAAGCCACACTAAAGTTTCTGGAATCATATCACATGCCGGCACAACACAGCACACCACAAGCATCATGGCCCACACGGCCGCTACAGCTCTATTCATCTTCGACACCAAACAATCGCACGCCTCACAACATTAAAGCCGGTAAGGTGCTCCCCGATTCACACGGCTACCCAAACAACTCAGTAGTCCCTATACTCTACGCCGGAATTATCCGGCTCCGTCCATTCCGGCTGTATACAACTCTCACCTGCTGCCCCACAGATATCGGCGGATCTTTCGCCTGCGCGAGAACGATGGTGCTCCCATTATTAAGCTTTACGGTGTACTCATTTCCCTTCGTAGGACGAGAGGCTAACTGGTTAGCCGCTACTCCCCCAACGACTGCCCCAGCCGCTGCTGTCGCGAGCTTCGCATGCCCGCCACCAAACATGGATCCAAGAACTCCTCCCCCTACTGCCCCAAGCGCAGTTGCGGCCGATGTATCCTCAGGCTTTAGATCAATTTCTCTCACCGAAACCACAACACCTTGTTCTGCCATTGATACCTCTCCAGCGTTTCTTGAGTCGTACGCATTCCCGCTGTACTCATTGTTAGAGCAGCCAGTAAACATTACGACCGCTCCCATCGCAGCTATAACTACTCTCATTTCCAAACCTAGCCACCGATTTATTTATATCATTATACCGTGAGTTCCACGTGATGTCATAATCGTATTTTGGGTCATGCACTTCACGTGGGTTGATATGGCTATTAGGAGAAGAGTTCCCAATGGCATGAGATCACCGGTCATACTGGGACCGAACTGAAGAGACATGCAGCTATTAGATATGCAACGGCGGCTGGCAGGACAACTGGCCTAATAGCTAGATGGTGGGAGCAGCAGAGGATGTAACACTAAGGAGTGTACGGTGAAGCAGACACTAAGAGATCTAGGCGAAACTCTGAGGGAGACCATGGGAATTAGCAATCGGAGGGGCGAAGACGCAATCGGCATAAGAGCAGCCATGTAAACTACGGCGACGACCAGACGGAGCGGCACTAAAACAAACAAGTAAACGCGGCATGACATTAATAAGCCTAGCTCAAGCCCAAACAACAGCCTGAGTACCAGCTGATCCGTGATCACCGTTTCCTGCATGTACTCCTCCGGGACACTTCACAAATTGCCCCCCCAAACTATCTCACCTTAAGGGTAGCGAGAGCGGCGACCCCTAGCGCTATCGAGATGATCCAGAATCTGAACACCACAGTTGGCTCGGACCAACCGAGCTTCTCGAAATGGTGATGAATTGGCGCCATCAGGAATATTCTCTTTTTGGTCAACTTGAAGTACGACACCTGCAAAATTACCGAGACGACCTCTAATACAAATATGCCACCTACGATTGGTAGAATCAGCTCCTGCTTGGTCATAATCGCAACGTAGCCTAGCGAACCACCTATTGCGATTGAGCCAGTATCTCCCATGAACACCTTTGCAGGTGGGGCATTGAACCACATGAAACCGAGGCTCGCACCAACCAATGCCCCTAGAAATACACATAATTCCGAAACACCGATGACACATGGAATCTTGAGGTACTCTGCGAATACGCTGTTTCCAACGAGGTAGCTAATTACTGCAAAACAAATCGCTGCCATTGTCACTGGTCCGACTGCAAGACCGTCGAGACCGTCTGTTAGGTTCACAGCATTCGAACTACCGACTATCACGAAAACTGCCCACGCCACGAAGAATCCTCCTAGGTCGATGTGCATGTTCTTAACGATCGGGAAGAACACTCTGAACGCTCCATCAAAGCTATCGTACATATGGGCGATACAGTAACAGCATGTTGCTACCGCTATCTGCAGTAAGAATTTTTTCCTACCGGACATACCATGGTAGTCATGCTTCTTTACCTTGTGGTAGTCATCAAGTGCCCCTATCCCTCCGAATCCCAACATGATCCCAAGCGCTATCAAAACGAATACATTCGAGAGGTCAGCAAATAGGAGATTGCTGAAACATATGGAGAGAATAATCATGGTACCACCCATGGTTGGTGTTCCCTTCTTGGATTCAATATGTGACGCTGGTCCGTCATCTCTGATCGGTTGTCCCTCCCTCTGGAATGTCCGTAAGAACCTTATGAGCCTGGGCCCTATGAGCAACACAAAGAACAGAGACATAAAGAATGCACAGACTGAGCGGAATGTTACATATCTCAGTATGTTGAGAATGGAGTAGTGATCTCCAAGTAACTTGTACCCAATATTATAAAACATTTTTATCCATTGCAGCGTTTGTGGATGTACAATATGATCCGATCTAGCGCAGCGCTCCTGGAGCCTTTCAGTAGAACTACGCTGCCGCTACTTTGTATCGATTGCAACACGGTATGTGCTGCTACATCATCTGCTACTTCAAAGCAGGTTATCGGTCCGAGATGGCTCATTGTGTCGAAGAGGTCTCTATCACCAATGAAGAAGATACTCTGCAGATCCATGGAATGTAACCTCTCTGCAACTAGCTTGTGGTAATGCACGGTATAATCACCTAGCTCATGCATCTGTCCGATTACCACGATCTTGCTCGGAGCATTTAAGGTATCCAGCGAATCTAAGGCAACTAAGACTGATGTCGGGCTTGCGTTATATGAGTCATCTATCAGCGTAAATCTTATTCCATCAGTGACGTACTGCGTACTGACTCCCCTTCCATCCATCGGTTCCAGATTACTGAAGTACTCGAGGAAGTTCTGTGGCTTGAGCCCCATTGCATATATCGCAGCGACAACGCATGCGCTCATATATGCAAAGTGTCTACCAACCGATGCGATCTGATATTCAACGGAGCCTATAGTGGTACTTAGTTCAACGCTGTTACCTCTGAATGATTTCACACGGAAGTCACAGGCCGCGTTGAAGCCGACCGAGATGGTAGATATATTCCGTGAAGCTGCCCGCTTCTCGATCATGCTGGCGCACTCCAAGTCACCATCATACACAACGACTCCACCTTTTTTAATACCATCCATCACAGATATCTTCTCCTGGATAATTTCCTGCATACTTCCAAATCTTCCGATATGGGCCTCGCAGATTGTTGTGATGACTCCGATGTCCGGATTCAGGTACGTTGAGAGCTCAGCAAGTTCTCCTGGGTTACTAGATCCCATCTCAAAAATTCCGACGTTGGTCGATGGATCGAGAGTAGTGAGACAAATTGGCAGACCGTACTTTGTGTTATAATTCCTCATGCTCGAGACAACATTGAACTTACTGCTAAGCACTGAGTGCAGCCACTGCCTGGTCGTCGTCTTTCCAACACTACCTGTAATCCCTATCAGCAGATCTGGCTCCGCCTTAAGCTTTATATAGTTGCCGATATCCTTGAGAGCTTTCAATGAATCATCAACTAACACAGTCCTTCCATCAACAACATACCTCGCGTCATCTATGATTGCCATAGTAGCGCCATTCGCTAATGCATCAGCTGTGAATCTATTGCCGGTCATGATCGCTATGAACAAGTCCCCGCTTGTAGCCTGTCTCGAATCTATAACAACCCTAGATGCCGTGAACGCTGGGCAGTCATGTACTCTCAATGCCTCTCTTAGGACGGACTCCGTGATCTGCACGTATCTCATTGCTTCCAGTCTTTAACAATGCGGATTATATCACCTTACTGCTCTGTCTTGCCTTTTTTAAAATTGTACCAAAGAGGACGAGGGATTGATATATTAAGAAGGAGTATTGATCATGAATGAAAGCACCTAACTCGCTACTAACATTGTATTTCTCCAAAACATATGCGTACCTGACTCCATCTGATTCTACTGTGCATCATAAGCAACCCATCTTACGAGAGTGACCACCTTGGCAAGGTCTTGAAATCGGATTTTGAGTATCCAAAACCAGCATTCAACCTCTCGATTGCACACCACCCTATCATGGCTGCATTATCCGAACACAGGGATACTGGTGGGAAATATGTCTCCAAATTCATATGTGTGGCAAAGTGTGTCACTCTCTCTCGCAATACAGTGTTTGCTGCAACTCCTCCTGCAAGCACGATTCTCGTGGGCAGCGACTCTGCCATGTCCCACGCCTTGCTCAACTGGCGTACCGCAAAGCTCGTCACTATGTTCTGGAACGATGCAGCTACATCGCTCTTATCAAGGTCCGTTATATTAGGCATGGATGCTATATGAATTTTCGTAGCGGTCTTAATACCAGAAAACGATGCGTCACACCCAGGACTACGAAGCAGTGGCATAGTATAATGGAATCTCATGGGATCTCCATCCTTCGCACACCTCTCTATTTCTGGCCCTCCTGGATACGAAAGCCCCAGCATTCGAGCAACCTTATCGAATGCCTCACCAGCTGCATCATCGAGCGTTTCACCTAGAACCTTGTAATGCCCAACTGCGAAAACTTCCACAAACATAAAGTGCCCTCCGGATGCAAGCAATAGCAAATATGGAAAATCTGTGGTATAGCACAACCTTGCTGTGAGCAGATGTCCTTCAAGGTGATTGACAGCTACTATTGGTTTGCACTTCGCAAGAGCGATTGTTTTGGCGGTAACTGTCCCTACGAGCAAGCCTCCGATTAGCCCTGGTCCAGCAGTTACAGCTACTACGTCTATATCATCCAAAGTAACCTTAGCTACCTTGAGCGCCTCGTTCACCACATCGCCTATCGTTTCAACATGCATCCTCGCGGCATTCTCAGGGACAACACCTCCATACCGAGAATGTAGCTTCGCCTGAGAGTTCACGATATTCGATATAATACGCTTGTCTGGCTTAGCTGCATCACATACTACTGCTGCAGCAGTTTCATCGCAGCTTGTCTCAATTGCTAGAACCTTCATACGAGGCTTCCAGACCTCCAGCTCCCATCTTCCTGCAGCCACATCTTAGAATTTTCGAATGATGATTCTGCATAAAATCCAGCTCTCGTCCTGGCTGCTTCGATTAATCCGATATCAAAAATATCTACCACCTTGTCGAATTTATCGATGCCATCCAAACGAGACACATCGAGTCCGTTATGTAATAAGCAGGTTGGGGCATTGCAGAACTCTACCTTAGTGGAAAACCACACACTACAGAACTTTGCATCATCTACCAAAACTGTACTCTTACTGCCACTCGGTATGAACGCCAACTTCGAAAATGTCCACAGCTTCGAATGGCAGAAAATTACGTCACTATCATCATCACACAAGAACAGCGTCCTCTCTCCAAGGTCATACATCTTCTCGGTCACCTTGCATGCGACTTGCCAAAATTCGGATGTAATCCCGTAGAATACTGCACTGCTCATGACACCTTGCGCTCTATGCGTTTGGATACCTTGTCCAATATGGCGTTGATGAACCTCACGGATTTGGTATCCGTAAAGTCTTTCGCAATCTCGATATACTCATTGATGATCACCGGGATATCAGTCACTTCAAAAACTGTCTCGAAGATAGCTGCCTTCATTAGGCTAATATTAATAGCAGGAGCATTCGATATATCCTTCCCATTTGTGAGACTGGCTCTAATGATCTCTACCGCATCTAGAGACTCGGCAAAGTTCGCAGCGAGCTTCCTGAAGAATGGAACATTCATATCTGCAAATTCCTCTGACTCGTCAATATAGTGTGTTATGAATCTATCCAGCTGCCCTGGATCGTCCTCACCGATCATATCTATCTGATACATGAACTGCACTGCCGCACGTCTCGCTAAGCGATTGCCACATTTCGACATTGCTGCTCATTCTGGCTTTGTAGGACACTTCGTTGAAGTGTAGCACGAAAGCTACTCAACGAACAACGACATCTCCTGGATAACAATAGTTCAAAACCACCATGCATCTCTCTTCTAAGAGATCGAGATCCAGGGAACCACTGGACATTAGTTTAACATTCCTTGCGAGAGCATCACACTTATTCCGCAGAAGTCCAAGCTCCTCTGTCTTATCGGTAATAAGCGCCTTCGTACGAAAATACGACAGCAACCCATTCTCACCTCCAACTGTGTGATATACAAAATACCCCAAGACTACAGAGAACACTAGCCAGTAACTCAAGCCCACCAGGCCCCACTGGCTAGGAAAATTAACGCGCATTGCTATCTACTCCCAATAGCTTATAGTCAGAACGCTACGCTCCCTACGAAAAAGCTCGAGGGTGGTAAGATTCCACCCCCTCGAGCCATACTGGTTGATCTCTGCTAAAATTAGCCTGCCACAACAGTGACTGAACGACGGTTCAGGGCGTGATCTTTCTCGGTCGTACCAGAACTGAATGGCCTCTCCTTACCGTACGATACAACAGTAATCCTGTCGACTGATATGCCGAACTTCACAAGGGCATCCTTCACCGCGTTTGCACGCCTCAATCCAAGAGCCTTGTTATAATCCTCGGTCCCTCTGATGTCAGCATGACCCTCTACCGTTATAGCGACAGCACTGTGCTTCTTAAGCCACTCAGCCTGCTGCTCAACGAGCTTCTCCGCATCAGATGATAGCTTCGAGTCATCGAAATTGAAGTAAACCTTATCACGCACGTTCGCCGCAAAGTCAGCTGTTGTTCCAGCCTCGATATTAGCCGCATCATCCACTGGGCAAGTGCAGCTACAAGCTGCTAGCAGCATCGAAACACACGCGATAGAACCTAGCAAAATCTTTCTGTTCATAATTTCATCCATCCTTCTTAAAAAACAAAAGACCAACCATACATGCGATCAGTCTATCAAACTTCATTCTTACCCTCAAAGAAGAATCACAGCAACCGCATGGCATTTTTGAATGATTTTACAGAAGTGTTGCATATAGGTCACAGCGCGCTTGATTACTACGAAACTTAAACTATAGTCCTGGAATGAGATAATGAGACATTGTGATGAACATTTAACTCTAAGCAACCGTGTTTGCAAAAGCTGAAATTAACCGAAAATTAACACATTTTTTGTAGGCTGGTCGGGGCGAGGCTCGACGGAGCGGCAGAACAAAGAATGAAGGCTATGAAGATTATACTTCCATTACTGTCTCTCGTGCTATGCGGCATCATCATGTTCAGCTCAAAAATTGACACTGACGGAAACAAGGACACTTCAGAGTCACAAGTCGATGTCGTGAATCCCAGTCAGTTCTCACGCGAAAATATCAACTATCAATTCGAGCACCCACCTCCCGGAACTGACGACAAAAAGCACTTCGGAGACATAGATGACATAGTCAGGCGCGGGGAGCTCGTTGTGCTATCGAGGAAGAAGGACAACATACCCATTTTCCAGATGAAGACCAAAGATGGATATGTCGGGGAGGATATCGAGTTCGCGAAAAAGCTAGCGGATGGGCTCGGCGTGAAGCTTACCATTAGAATGATCTATAAAGATTGTGACGACGTTGTTAATGCCATCGCGAACAATGAGGGTGATATCGGAATTTCGAAGATATCTTACACTAACGAACGTTGCATGAAGGTGTTGTACACAAATCCATATGTTATGTCCGGCCTGTGTATGTTGGTGAATAGGCTAGCAATTAAGCGGCTGAGGATAAACACACTCCAGGAGCTGTTCAACAATAAGAACGCTGTGATAGCTGGACACAGTAACACGAGCTACGAATATTATGCGCGCCAGTACGCCACACATGCCAAGTTCGTCTCAGAAGCGGACTGGGATAACGTCATAGTCAACAACTTGAAAAGTGGCAAATTTTCTGCAACCCTCAGAGACTCAATTGTTATCAACCTCCTACTGCATAAATTCCCAGAGCTCTGTCTTGAGATGCTGCCGATAAACTTGAAGAACGAGACAGATTCATACGCTGCAGTGGTTAATATAAAGAGCACCTCGCTGTGTGTCTGGATCAATAAGCACCTGGCCGTTAGTAGCAGTAGACCGATTGATACCAGTCAGCTTATCAAGAAATATGATGGGTACGTGAAATGAAGATAGCACGCAACAGACGCTTATGTGTAGACGTACTAATCGCCTTCTCACTGCTGATCGGGATTACCATCGTAAGCGAGGTGCTGTACTCCACTAAAGAGAATATCAACGCGGTCCTGAAGTTTGAGAAGAATTATTTCTCGAAGAAATTGGCAACGACTGTGACAAGCCGGATTGATGCGTACTTCAATGAGCTCGAAACTGTCATCAGCGTGCTAGCAAAGCACTATAACAATGAGCAAGGCGATCAGATTGAGAAGTTCAATGATGCCTTGCTCGAAGGAATCAAGAGGATTCCACACATCATGAGTTTGTACATTACTCTGAACGATAGCACATTCGTACAAGCCAGAACTACAGATGGAATTACGCACTTCAGGAATAACGACGAGACTAAGCTACCATCGTATGTGAAATACATCATACGGAAGGTTCAGCATGAACCGGAAGGAGGAAGCTTAAAAGAGACGTGGAAATACCTCAGCGAGGACTCCGAGCTCACAACTAGCGAGGTAGCTGAAACACCGACAAACGATTTCAACAAACGTGATTGGTATGTTAAGGCTGAACTTAACAAAGGCCTAACATGGAGTGATGAATACATTTTTGCATCGACGCTAGTTCCCGGCATTACCCTGTCAAAACCACTTGGATATAATACCGACGGCAGTGCTGTAGGCGTCATTGGCGTCGATTTCGCGTTCTCATATATAGAGCCACTGCTACAAAGCGCTAAGATAAGCGAGAACTCCAGAATCTACCTAATCAACTCAAAACAGGAGATCCTATGTTCTACCACTAAGGAAGGCACCAGTGGTAATAAGGTACTTTCAAAGGCTCCGTCGCTGCTCTCTATTAACGAATCAGCGGAGTCCATCCTGGGTGTCGCTGTGAAGACATTGTTCAGTGCCGGTGACACACACGCTACATTCGAGGTAAAAGGCACCAAGTACGTCACGACCGTGCAGAAGCTCAACAAGCTCCCGATATCCATGATGATCATCACGCCACAGTCAGATTACACGGAGGACTTCGAGAGAGTAAAGGAGGCCATGTTCTACATCTCGATCGTAATCTTCATAGTAGCATTTGCCTGCGTGCTCTTCCTGTCTAAAAGAATCTCTGCACCCATTGCGAAGCTGAGTGAATACGCGCGCTCCATCGAGCGAATGGATACTGAGGATGACCCGATAGCAATCAACTCGAACATCCTCGAGATCCGGGATTTAGAGAATTCCATGAACGCGATGAGACAGAGTGTGTTCACGTTCTCCAAGTATGCCCCAAAGACACTCGTCAGGAAGCTACTGGTTGAAGGAGTACAGCCGCTCATAGGTGGACAAACAGCTGAGATTACCATGATGTTCACTGACATCGAGAAGTTCTCAACTGTCTCAGAGAAGCTCCCCGCAGAGTATCTGATGATGCATCTGTCGGAGTATTTTGATGAGCTTACCAGGAAGATAGTGGAGAACAACGGTGTCATAGACAAATACATCGGAGACTCGATCATGGCGATCTGGGGAGCCCCAGATCCAGATGAGAATCAGGTAGTTAATGCTTGCAACACTGCACTTGAGTGTGCAGATCTTGTCGAACAGCTGAAGGCAAAGTGGCAACCGCTGGGTAAACCCCCATTACCGACGAGATTTGGAATCCACACTGGGCAGGCTACCATCGGAAACATAGGTTCCAGTGACAGAATGAACTATACAGCGATCGGGGACTCTGTTAACATCGCGTCACGTCTTGAGGGAGCAAATAAGGTCTATGGTACCAGAATCCTCGTATCCGAAAGCGTTGAGTCAATCGCCAGAGACCAGATCCTATTCAGAGTTATTGACAGGGCAGCTGTCAAAGGCAGGGTTAACGGAATAGTAGTTTACGAACCACTGTGCGCAATGAGAAACGCTGACAACGAGGACTACTACAAATTCATTGAGCTATCATCGAAATCCAAGGAGGCCTTTGAGTTATATCAGTCGCGCCGTTTCAAGGAAGCCCTGAAGATCTACGAAGAACTCGCAGAAAACTTTCCAAGCAGAAAATCCGCTATATCCCCAGTCATGGGATCTTGCCGTGAACTCATAGATCACAAGGATCCAGAGTGGGATGGAATCAACAGGTTATCGACCAAGTAGGTAGGGAGAAAAGAATATGGACAATGCAGTTTCCGAAACTAAGACTGGCTCAAGCAAGGGACTCATCACAATATTTGTGTTGCTGATCTCTGTGGTCGTTGGGATTACATTCCCGGAATTCGGGAAATCTGTAAAGCCAGCGAGCGACATATTCCTGACTCTGATATTCATCCCCGTTATCCCGATCATCTTCGCATCCGTCACATGCACTATAACCAAGATGCTTACCGACAAGGAGAACGGGATCAAGATATGGAGAACGATTATCACATTCATCTTGGCTCTCATTTGTGCGGGCATAGTTGGATGCCTCGTTTGCACCATTACAAACCCTGTAGAAGCTCTCTCGAAGTCTACAGAAATTTCGAACATGATATTCCAGGATATGCAGAAATCGATGTTAACTCTATCCCTTACAGATACCATCAACACATCACAGAATTTCCCATTGCTCGAATTCATCACGACACTGCTCCCCAAGAACCCATTCGCTGCCTTCTCTCAGGGAAACATCATTCAGATCTTGTCGCTATCAATCCTGTGCGGAATTGCAATCGCGACGCTGGATAACAAGAAGCAAGCATCGGCTATGAGGGGCCTTGATGTAATGATGGTCGCATTCAACAAGATACTGAACATCCCAGTTAAGATCCTACCGCTTGGGTTATTCTTTACGATCGCAAGCAGCATAGCGACAATCAACATCAACGTCCTCATGTCGATGCAACAGTTCTGTATCAGCGCAATCCTAAGCTTCATAGGTCTATTTATTATCTCAGTGCTGCTCGTCCTCATCTACAGCCCAGTAAAGGCAACTGTAGCATTTGCAGAGTTGAAAGATCCGATTGTAATTGCCTTCTCCACGTGTAGCAATCAGGCTACAATCCCGTTCCTCATATCAGCGTTAGTTGATGGCTTCAAACTTAGCAGGAATGCAGTAAACATTGAAATACCGCTTGGAGTCACGATGTGTAGAGCCGGCAATGTCGCGTATTATGCATTCGTTACAGTCTTCATAGCAATGTTGTATAACGAGCCTCTGTCAATTCCACAGTACCTTTTCATAGTAGCGGGATCTGTCCTGGTGAGCTTCTCTGCAACTGGAGTATCCGGTATCATAGCCATCGGCATGGTATCGATGGTTCTAGATCCGCTGAACCTGCCAATAGATTCCGTATTGGCTTTGCTCGTGATCATCGACCCAGTAATAGATCCATTCAGAACCGTGACGTCACTGATAATGAACGCAGCCCTGTCGTGCTTCGTCATCAACAAAAGTACAGCGAGGCAGCAATGCGCTTGAATCCGTTCAAGGCAATCAGGTTTGGTCAGCAGCATTGGAATTCCGGAATTCTGACATCGCTGCACAATCCGTATGGGCCAGCCAGGGTCTCAAATACCGAACGCATTATGGAATTCATAAGACTACAGGTCAGCAACGGAGCTGCCAAGATCGATGTAACCTCTAGCCTCTATGTCATAAAATCAAACGTCGGAACACGCGAGATCACATTGATTATTGGGGAAATAGAATACGACGATAGGATGATTTTTTGCCAGACAGAAGAGGCCCATAGCGAGAAGCTGGATACGTACAGACGTATCTTCGAAAAGTACAAGATGCAGGTTAACCCGATACTAACATTCTACAAGGATGCGAGATCGGCAGAAGAGATTGCAGGGAGAGTTGTAACTGGTTCGCCAGATACAATGATTACAGTGGATGGGGCAAACTACAGACTCTGGAAGATCTCGAGTCCTGCTGACATCGCATACATAAAAAACGAGATGGCATCCGTAAAGAAGCTGTACGTCTCAGACGGAAACCACAGGTTCCTTATGTTTAATAAGCGTCCACACAAACTGAATGCCGGGATCATGGTTGCTATCACCGACATTGATTCCGTTGTGCTGAAGAGTTTTCATCGTGTCATAATGGGACCACTTCAGAGTAACTGGACTGAAAGACTGTCTCACAATTTTATCGTAAGGCCTATTACTGAGCAAGCTAAAGACATACTGTTGAGCAGAGCTCCAGGAAGTACGTTTACTAGTCATACTCCAGACCGCGAGATCCTGTTCGTACTGAACACAATGGACGTATACGGGATTACACCAAAGCACAGCGATTCCACAATCCCAATCTACGACGTTGTCATGGAGGATATCATTCGCGATGCCCTGGGAATAGCAGAGGATAGAGTATTCTCCATCCCAGGCAATCTGGATATCACGGACTCTTGCAAGATCTTTGATCTCTATGATGGGGGAACAGCCGTAGTGTTTGTTCCAAATGTGAGGATGGCAAACTTTTTGAGAATCGTCGATAGCGGATGGAAATTACCGCCGACATCAACCTGGATCGAACCGAAGATTATCGACGGATTCTTGATACGCCACTTTCCGAGCAGCCACAACCTCACGAGAGCTTGAGGAACACGGAGCTAAATGTAGCTACCACCAGTAAGCTTCCACCATTATGCATCATCGTGATCATACCTGTCAAAAATTTTTTTACGCCCATACGTTAGCAGGTACGATAACACAACAGCTAAGAGAGACGTGGGAAAGGCTCTCCTAGCTGGGTTAATTAGGAATTGCAGCGTACCTTCCTCACCACTCGTCTACCCCCCATGTACCCCACTGGACTCTGCCCATGATCCTATTCCATGGCACGTTTGGTTCGTTCTTCACACTGTCATATTCTCCACCGTTAGATGGTTTGATATTTACTGTTTCTCCAAGTGTCTCGTTCGTTACAATGAGATATTCTTGTAGCTCTCCATATCCTCGGCTCACGCGGCCGACGCTTGTGCTCCACCCTTTGTGGTGTAGTCGAAC
This sequence comes from Holosporales bacterium, assembly GCA_031279295.1. GTDB lineage: Bacteria > Pseudomonadota > Alphaproteobacteria > RUG11792 > RUG11792 > JAIRYU01. Next base: position 19,982 of record JAITIT010000062.1, read on the forward strand.
CACTGCAAAGGTTTGCGGTTCGCGGTGCCCTGCGTCCAGCGTGTGTACTATCGCTTTGGGGAGTTGTTCTGGGGGATCGCCGGGAGTTGTAGTAATTACTATTACTGGTCCTGAATGGTATGCTGAGGTGTCTCCATGTGGGCGGTTAAACAGTACTATGATGTGTGTGTACTCTGTGCTTAGGAACCTGCTGCCGGTTTGCCTCCATACGCCTCGATCGGTTGGCCATGTATCTTGTATTATCCACGCTCTGAGCTGGGTTCTCAGTGGCTCCGGAGTACAGTTCCTATCTAGCATCTCATCTGCCCTAGCCTGTGCTATCGTCAATGCCATTGTATTAGTAAACCACTGATGTATCCCCGACAGTGGTGATGGTGTACCAACTACACTGGCTAATGTACTCAGTGCTGA
>JAITIT010000067.1 GCA_031279295.1 Holosporales bacterium
AGCGCAAGCAATGCTGGAATCGAGCCGCAGCTGTTTACAGACAATATCTCACAGCTGTTCAAAGACTTACTACCAGTTCTCAACATAACAAATGATGATTTTATTAGAACGACTGAGCAGAGGCATAAAAATGCTGTGGCGCATTTCTGGCACAAGCTGAAGGAGAGTGGATACATATATCTCGGTGAGTACTCCGGTTGGTACGACATCAGAAACGAAGCTTACTTCTCGGAGAGTGAGTTAGTCGATGGGCGATCCCCACTAGGTGGAGATGTACACTACATGACAGAGGCGTGCTATTTCTTCAAGCTGTCTGAATTCCAGGATAGGCTCCTAGATTTTTATGAACAGAATGCTGATTTCATATTTCCAGTACAGAGGAGAAATGAGGTATTGAGCTTCGTTAAGCGTGGCCTGAACGACCTTGCAATTTCAAGAACTACCTTTAATTGGGGTATCCCAGTACCAGACGATCCAAAGCATGTAATCTACGTATGGCTCGATGCATTGACAAATTACCTTACGTTAAACGGATATCCGGATGTTGACCAAACCAACAATGAGCGATGGCAAAATGTAATCCACTTTGTTGGAAAAGAGATTGTGAGATTCCACGCAGTGTATTGGCCAGCATTTTTGATGGCAGCTGACTTACCGCCACCAAAGCAAATCGTATCGCATGGATGGTGGCTAAGCGAGGGGGAGAAGATGTCGAAGTCCATCGGGAACATTCAGGATCCCATCAAATACTGTAAGCGCTTCGGGTCGGATGCACTGCGTTATTTTCTACTGCGTGAGCTATCCTTCGGTGAGGATGGTAACTTCTCGCTAGCCGGCTTCATAAGTAGGTACAATGCAGTTCTAGCGAACGCATACGGCAATCTCTGCAGCCGTGTGTTTTCATTTGTGCTGAAGAACTGTGATGGTAGCGTCAAGCGTCCGCAAAATCTTACGGGAGATGATCAGTTGTTTGTGGCTGCGGTCGATAATGAAGTTGAAGAGTCTATATCGCTGTTTCAGAGGTATGCGTTCAGTAAGTACCTTGAACGCTTAGAGAATGCTATGTCACTGGCAAATCAGTACATGGACTCCCAAAAACCATGGGCCTTGAAAACTTCCGATCACTCCAGAATGGAGGAGATTCTATTTTTCCTGGTAGAGCAAATCTACAAGATTACAAGGGCACTCTATCCTGTAATCCCAATTTGTGCTGAGAAAGTTTTTAACCAGCTTGGCATTTCGATGAGCGATGCAACGGATCCACATGTGGTTGCTCCAGATAAGTTCCACATCGGCGAGATAGAAACACTGTTCCCGAGGATTGATCAATCTTCAGATAACTTCGACGTATTTTCGGACGACTGATTTTCCATTGGGCAGGATATAATCCTTTGCCTCTAGAGGTTGTTGTCCCAGATAACAACTCACCGGTTAAAGCCGATGCTCTGTCTTTTGCTTAAAAGCAATCTGTCTCAAGAATGAATCCTTATCCCATACCTTGAATATCTCATCATCACCCTGTTCCTCTATATCATTCCGAGATGAGATATTAAGTGATATGTAATCGTCGTTTCTACGATGCTTAGGAATTTGATACAATCAGATATCTTTAGATTCCGTGGATGCCGTTTTGGTGTTAAAGAAACTACTCAGTTTGCCAGCCATCATTTTGACCATGCTCATTAGCATCGGGTGTTTTGGGAGCTACATCGATATTTCCACAAAGTCGCACCTACTTGCAATTAGTCTGTTACTAAAGGGTATCATCGTATTCATCCTGCCATTCATCATTTTCTCGTTCGTCCTGTGCGGGCTTTTGAGTCTGAAGAACGAGTCCCTCAAGATGGTCCTGATACTGGTACCACTCGTATGTCTCTCAAATTTCTCAGGATTCTGGGTATCATACATGGTCGCAGTTCCAGTCCTAAAAACTGGCATTGTGACGATTTCAAAATTCGATGTTAGCAACGTCGTTAGCCCAGCGTGGGATGTGCCAATTACGCCACTGATCAAAAATGACATAGCGCTGCTGGCTGGAGTCATAACTGGACTCATAGGCAATATCACTAAAGCTCCTGCGATGGATATGATTAAGGATAGGCTAAATACCGCAGCAAACTTTGTGTTGAAGAAGGTGATATGTCCCGTGCTGCCAGTGTTCGTGCTGGGGTTCATAACTAAGATGCAGCATGAGGAAACACTTGGACTAATGATGCGAGAGTATGCGGTCCTGCTAGGGTTAGTCGGAGCTCTGGCATACGGATACATGCTGCTTGTTATGTTCATGATGTCTGGCAGAAGCCTACGATCGACATTCGCAAAATTCAGGAACATGCTCCCGGGGGTACTGATAGGATTGTTCTGCATGTCGAGTGCAGCAGCGATTCCAGTGACAATTGCAGGTAGTGAGAAAAATTTGAAGAATCCTAACATTGCCAAGTTCGTAGTGCCAGCAACTGCCAACACGCATCTCCTCGGCGACTGCTTCGCAATTCCGATCATAGGACTCGCATTGATGGTTTCGTTTGGCTATGAACTCCCGACTGTGTGGCATTATCTGATTTTCACATTATACGGTGTCGTTGCTAAGTTTGCAGCCGCTGGAATCCCTGGTGGAAGCGCCTTGGTTTTCATCCCGATCCTTGAGAGTGTCTTTGGATTTTCAGCCCCAATGCTAACTGCTGTCGTTGCAGTCTATGTCCTATTCGATCCGATCGCAACATCAGCAAATGTGTTCGGGCACGGCATGTTTGCCATACTGTTTGAGAAGGTGTACAATCGCCTAATCAAGCGATCCGAACGAGAGATATCATGAACGTGAGGTGTGTATCTGCAACCTTGCTCTCCCTGCTACTTGCAGCATGTTCATCGTCAAGGTTTGGCAGCAAATTTGATTATGCATTCTCTAAGACGCTATCAAACGAAGGTGGATACGTTAATGATCCCGATGACCCAGGAGGAGAAACTAATTATGGTATTTCAAAGAAGGCATATCCGGATGCCGATATCAAGGGACTGACGATAGATAAGGTGAAGGACTTGTACTACAGAGACTACTGGCTCAAGGCTAGATTCGATCGTGTACGTAATTGTGAAGTAGCTGCAAAACTCTTCGATATATCCGTTAACTTTGGGGATGAGCAGGCTCGTGAGATTGTGCAGAGGTCGCTGGCATCCGTGTACAGGAATCCGCGTCTCCTCAAGTGTGATGACAGCTGGAGTAAAATGATTCCACTAATCAACTGTGTTCCGAACAATGATGCATTCCTGTCAGCCATCAGGTCTGATCAGGCTGCCGTATACAGGATGATCGTTCGCAACAAAGAGCCGATGCGGAAGTTTTTGGATGGGTGGCTGAGTAGGGCATACACTTGACGAGTGAACCAACTATAAGCATATTGCTTGAAAGGTTTCAAGAGATGCTGTTTGCCGACAGGAGTCTGTCGCTACAGACCCTTGCCGCATATAAAACGGATGTGTTGGCCTTTCACAAATTCAAGCCCGACGTGTTATCCACTACAAAGGTAGACATCGAGGAGTATATCAGCACTCTCAGATCCACCGGTAGGAAGCCGAGCTCTATCATGAGATGCATAGCGTCTCTCAGGCAGTTCTTTCTGTTTCTTCATGAGGAGAAGGAGATTACACTGAACCCCGCCATCAATATAAAGATGAAGGCTGCATGCAAGGCTCTACCCAAGGTTCTGTCGGAGAGTGAGATAGTGATGCTCCTCGGTTACTTCAACGAAAAAAGCAATGTGCGTTTGAACGCGATGCTCCATATACTGTATGGGGCTGGACTCAGAGTATCAGAGCTTGTACACCTTACGAAGGATTCTCTCGTTCGCGCTCCACAGAATAATAGGACAGCACTTCTTGTGAGAGGCAAGGGGGACAAGGAAAGAATTATACCACTGAATGATTTGGCGGTTGATGCTGTGGAGATGTACATTAGGTCATTGGACCAAAAACTCGGGTCCAGCAAGTACCTCTTCCCATCTAGTTCTAAGAGCGGTCACATCACACGCCAAGGCTTTGCGAAGTTGCTAAAGAAACTGGCTGTTGATGTGGGACTTCCAGAATCAAAGGTATCACCTCACGTGATTAGACACGCTTTCGCAACGCACCTTCTTCTACATGGAGCAGATCTGTTGAGTATACAGAAATTACTGGGGCATAAGGATATCTCGACTACCCAGATATATACACACGTGTCCAACGAGAAAATTAGGCAGTTGGTAGACAGCAACCCAAACATCAGCAAGTTACGTATATGAGGAAGGTCCTAATAATCGCAGGGCCGACTGCTTCAGGTAAAACAGCGCGGGCTGTTGAAACGGCGCTCAAGCGCAATGGAGAAATTATCAACAGCGATAGCCTACAAGTGTATAACTGTCTCAAGATTCTGACGGCGTTTCCGACCGACGCAGATATGAAACTTGTACCACATAAACTATTCGGATACCTAGGGTATCAGGATGAATCATCGGCAGTTGCATGGGCAACATTAGCCTCACAAAAAGTGGAGGAAGCACTGGAGCACAGCAGTCTCCCAATTATTGTAGGTGGAACTGGCCTCTATGTCAACACTCTTGTCAATGGGATATCTCCGCTCCCTGAGATTAGCAGCGCTGTGAGGAACCATGTTGCTAGCATGGACTACGAAGAACTGTGTGCTAAGTTATATAAAGCTGACCCTGGATTGATTGGAGTCGTGACGAAACAACAACACCATCAAATGTTAAGGGCGTATGAAATTTTCCTGAAGACTGGGAAATCAATACTCCACTTCAGGAACCTACCTAGGCAGGTGTTCCTGAGCAATGTCGAGTACGAGTACGACCTAATTGAATGTGACAGAACTAGGCTGTATGGACGCATCAATGCAAGGTTTGAAAAGATGCTTGATGCAGGAGCTGTAGACGAGGTTCGATGTTTCTTGGCCTCGATAGGATACACCCGTTGCGATAGATCCATGCTCTTCAAGAGGTACCGTATCTTCAACGCGATAGGAGCGAAGGAGATAACCATGTACCTAGATGGAGAGATCTCTTTTGAACAGATGAAAGAAATCGCAACTCTCAATCTGAGGCATTACGCGAAGAGGCAGATGACATGGCTCCGGCATCACATACCGTTGTAAACACTAAACTTGTTAGTAGAGTGCTTAAGGCCTGGGATTTGTCTTAGATTGAATAGGGTTATGTACTGCAGACTTTGCTGTTGTAAACACGACGTTGCGTGAGATAGAATCCTTGGCATGTTGTTGAATTTTTAAAGAAACATTATGGGAAGAGAGAATTGTACGGCCTACGGAAAGATTAGCATCACACTATCGGTGTTAGCATTGGCCGTTGCTGTCGTAGGATATTTTAGACCTGGATTCAGGTCTGGCGCTGAGCGGATACCTGATGAGCAGATCTGTAATGCTGTGCTCGAAGCAATCAAGGCTAATCCTCAGGTTATCGTCGATGCGATGGGAGAAGGAATGGCCATCAGGAGAGATGAAGAGTTCAAGAAGCTGGCAGAGAAGATTGAAGAGAACAAGGCCGAGATAAACAAAATATGTATGATGTTTGGTAAGGCAGTATCCAAGAATGTCGTGACATGTATCCTTGATCCGCTGTGCAAGCATTGTGTCGAGTTTCTGAAGAGCATGGTCAAGATGTCTATGGCAGGACATGACGTGTGCTTCAAGTTAGTGCCGGTCGCGGTACTTGGAGCTGATTCTGTTACTATTGCGAAAGTCTACATATCCTGCTATGAGAAGAATCCAGTGGGAACGCTCAAGGTTATTGATGCAGTGGTGAATTGCAAGAAGGAACTTAGCAAAGATATTATTATGCAGATACTCAAGGACGCTGGGTTCAACCCCGCTGAAATTGAGTCTACGATGAATATTGCAGATACTAAGGTTGCAAGGAATGGGGAGCTTGCAGAACGTATTGGAATCCCGCTCGTACCTGCAATCAGCATATCCACACCGAATGGTGTCAAGTTCGTTCAGGCAATTAGTGTAGAGCAAATAACGCAGGAAATTAAGGGGGTTGAAGTAGCTAAGACTCCGCAGCAATCTGTAGAAACTTCAGAGAAGGAGAAGCCGTCGGAGTAGTTCCGGCGTTCAAGGTGGAATTGGAAATACCTAGGCTGGATCAGCAAAGACTGCATCCAGCACCTCGCTGATGTGTTCCACACACTTGACAGGAACGTCATCTGTAATAACATTCGGAAGTTCCTTTAGGTCTGTTTCATTGTCCTTCGGAATGAGCACGCTCCTAATTTCATTTCTTCTGGCAGCAAGCAGTTTTTCCTTGAGTCCTCCAATTGGCAGGACTTTACCGGTTAACGTAATCTCTCCGGTCATTGCGATATCGGATCTAACTCTCCTGTTCGTAAACGCCGATACAATTGCAGTGCAGATTGTAACACCAGCTGATGGACCGTCTTTTGGAACAGCCCCTTCTGGGACGTGTACGTGAACATCCAGCTTAGAGAACTCTTCTTTATCTATCTTAAAATGATCACACTGAGATTTGACATAACTGTACGATGCTTTTACAGACTCTCGCATTACCTCCCCAAGCTGCCCAGTAGAAATTATGGTTCCCGTTCCAGGAATCAGCAAAACCTCTATTGCTAGGATATCTCCGCCTGATTCGGTCCACGCGAGTCCTGTCACTACTCCGACACTTGGTGCCTGCTTCGCCTTAGAATGCTTATGTTTTTCAGCACCTAGGAAGTCAGACAGGTTATCTGTATTCACTGTGATTTTCGAAATCTCGCTATTCGATACAAGCTTTCTGACCGCCTTTCTTAGTATCTTGGCAATTGCTCTCTCCAGGTTTCTGACTCCCGACTCCATGGTATAATTCTTGATAACCTTGGCTATTGTGCCATCCCCAATTTCCAGTTCCTCGCTGTTTAGCCCATTAAGTTCAAGCTGCTTCGGAATAATATGGACCTTCGCGATATTGAGCTTCTCCTCCTCCGTATATCCTGAGAGATTGATAATCTCCATACGATCGAGGAGAGGATGCTGTATGTCAAGCGTATTGGCCGTGGTGATGAACATCACTTCGGAAAGGTCATACTGGACCTCTAGGTAGTGATCTACGAACGTCTGGTTCTGCTCCGGATCGAGAACCTCAAGCAAAGCGGCTGCAGGATCTCCTCTCCAATCTACTCCCATCTTATCTATTTCATCCAGCAAAAAAACTGGGTTAGAGGTTCCCGCTTTTTTAAGGGCCTGGATGATCTTTCCTGGCATGGCACCAATATATGTTCGTCGATGTCCTCTAATCTCTGCCTCGTCGTTTACTCCACCAAGAGCAACTCTTACGAATGCTCTCTTCGTAGCATTCGCTATTGCCTTGCCGAGCGATGTTTTACCGACGCCAGGAGGACCAACAAAACACATGATCTGAGCTCTCATTTTGTTGACCCGCTTCTTGACGGCGAGGTACTCCATGATACGCTCTTTGACCTTCTCTAGCCCGTGGTGGCTTTGCTCAAGTATTTCCTCTGCCTCTTCCATTGTTGATTCTTCAGTGGAAGGATTCCACGGTACGTTTAGGAGCCAATCTATGTACGTCCTAATGACTCCCCCCTCCTGCGACATCGTCGGCATGTTCCTGAGTTTCTTTACCTCATGTAATGCTTTCTCTTTGGCCTCCTCTGACATCTCCGAATTTTTTATCTTCGATTCCAACGTTTTGATTTCTTGGTTGGTGTCATCAACATCTCCCAACTCCTTGTATATTGCCTTCAGCTGCTCGTTCAGATAGTATTCTTTCTGATTTTTTTCGACTTGCTTCCTCACGCGGTTTTTGATCTTTCTCTCGACGGTAACCAATTCAGATTTTTCTTCCAGCAAGTATATAAGCTTTTCGAGCCGTCTTTTAACGGACAGGGTTTCTAGTATGTTCTGCCGCTCGCTCACTTTCAGTGATAGGCACGATGCGATCGTATCACATAGCCTCGATGGATCATCGATCGACGAGACAGCAGCCCACACATCAGTTGGAATCTTTTTATTTTTCTTGAAGAAGGACTCGAAGTTAGACTGCAGTACCAGCTTGAGTCCATTGAGGTTACTACTGTTACTATGTATAGTCTTTGCCTCAACTATGTTACCAAGAATCATATCATCAGTATCCTCGATGCTAGTGATCTTAGCTCTATACATACCAGTCACGAGTATCTTAATCGTACCATCAGCTAGTGTGATAGCCTGATCTATGCGACATACTGTTCCAAACTTATAAAAATCACTCTCTGTTACTACGTCTTTGGTAGGATCATCCTGCGTTGCAAAGACGACGAGCTTATCACCATCAAGGGCCAGCTCTATTGCATTCACAGACTTACGGCGTCCAATAAAGAGCGGGGGGATAATTACATCCGGGAAAACGACAACATCACGCAAAGCGACAAGAGGTAATCGCCACTCCACAACTTTCCTCGACATATAAACTCAACCACAGTGAACGGGATACATTCTATATGAGTAACCCGTTGAATGTCCAGGAGCTACAAACTTTGTATCTGTAGCTAACTCTCAATTACATGTTCTACCAGTTACAGATATAGTGGATGGATGCTCCGCTCTAGCGGTGGTGTCGCCTGATCATGCAGCTACATCCCGGTTCTCGGCTTCTTATACTCAGACACCCCCTCTGATGGGAGTGTCAACTTCGTGTTACTGTAACATTTCTTGTTGCTCCTCATTGAATTGCCTCAGTGTTGTTCCGTCCAACAATTGCTGCGTTGTCGCCGTCCGTATGTACTCATAGAGTCTCGTCAGTATCTCGACGAGTTGCGCGTTTCGCTGTCTTGTTCTGTGGATATATGTTTGTACCAGCCTCTTCATCCGCATATACTCACTAGCTTCTAGGTCTGAATTTGTGTCCCAAGGCTCATTGTACAACTGGTTTAAGAGTATTGCGCAACCAGCCATGGGTCGGGAGAAACGATCTGCACGGTCCATTGTATCTCTATTCCACATCCTTATGACCTGTCGGGCTTTGAAGCCGAAGATCCGTTGCCGATCCCCTGTCAGCCCTGCTCCTGTCGTACCACTTCCAAGAGAGAGGGTTTCACTATTGTCTAGTAGCGCTTGTAGTGTTGTTGCGACTGGCTCTTGTCCAGCTCCCCATGGCGCAAGGACTCGTACTAGCACTCTCTCAATTGCTACTGCCTCTACTGATTCTTCATATACTTGTTCAAAGCTAGTTGCTTGTACTGGCGCTTGCCCCATTGCAACCATTGAAATCATTACCGCCAACGTTACGCTGAGCTTGCGCATCCCTGTATATCCCCCCATTATTATATCCTTTGATGTTTCCTCCCACATAACCTCAGTGTATGGGCATCTTCTTTATCTGTCCAGCTGTTTTTATCTACAGCAGTAAGTTACTCACCTATCATGCTAGCTTAATTCCCTGCATGCTTGATATCATCTCTATGTCAGCAATTGTGACGGCTTTCTTGTACTTTGTGCCAATCTCTGTCATGCGGCCATTTTGACCAGAGATGAGCAGAGAAATTTGGTTGTCACCATCTGCGATATTACTCAACACATCGTGTAATGCATCCACATCAGCTGATTCATCAAGGTGTATACGAAGTTTCTGCTTCCTAGCAATCGCATCAATGTTTCTCACTGAGATGCCAAGGAGCTTGGTGTTCTCTGCCTCCTGCTTAACTTCAACCTCTACCAGAACCGGAGTGCCTACTGTTATGATTTCCATCACATCTGCATATAACTTCGGGAACACAGTAACATCGAATGCTCCATCCTGATCTGAGACGGTGATGAAGGCATATTTCTGATGGCCGCCCTTGGTAGAAAACTTCTCCTGCTTGGCAATGATAATGCCGGCAGTTGTTATGACGCTCCCGTTGCACGCCTTGAAATCCTTGCTGCGTGTAATCCTAAACTTGTGGAGGAAGGATGAGTATATATTCGTAGGATGGGAACTAAGGTAAAACCCTATGGCCTTCATCTCATTATCTAGCTTCTCGATGACGTCCCACTCTTGCACGTCCTTCAGCTCGCACTCACAACTTGGGTATTCCGCAAACAGTGACTTCTGCCTAGCCCCTGATGCATCCTCGTCATCTCCCAGTTTCATGAGTTGATCGAGCGACTCCACGATTTGCCTACGGTTATTATGTATTGAGTCTAACGCACCGCTGAGGGCTAGGATCTCCGCATACCGTGACGAGATCTTGCATGGGTTGATCCTCTTGAAGAAATCGAAGATATCTTTGAACTTACCATTCTGCTTCCTTGCGTGAACGATGCTTCTCATAGCATTCGGACTGCAACCCTTCAAGCTACCAAGAGCGTACCTGATCGAATTACCTTCCTCTGCTGTAAAGCACTCATCCGACAGGTTGATATCAGGAGGCAATGTATTGATACCAGCGCGCCTGGCATCCTGGATGAACTTGGAGACCTTCTCGGAGTGGATGATATCCACGTTCATGGATGCTATGTAAAACTCTCTTTTGTAGTTAGCCTTCAGGTATGCCGTTTGGTACGATATCAACGCGTATCCGGCGGCATGCGACCTGTTGAACCCATACCCTGCGAACTTGCCAACGAGTGCAAATACCTGCTCGGCCACATCAGCGCTGACGCCGTTCTTCTTGGCTCCTTCCACAAAGATTTTTTGGTTCTTCGCCATCTCCTCCTTGATCTTCTTTCCCATTGCACGACGTAGGATATCGGCGGCTCCAGGGCTAAAGCCTCCCATCTCTTGTGCAACCTTTATGACCTGCTCCTGGTATATCATGATGCCGTACGTACTCTTCAGGATTGGTTCAAGTATGGGATGCAGGTATTCTACTGGCTCAACCCCATGCTTTCTGGAGATGTATGTAGGGATATTATCTATCGGCCCTGGGCGATACAACGAGACAAGGGCTATGATATCCTCTAAGCTATCCGGCTTGAGCCTCTGAATAACATCCTTCATCCCTGCGCTTTCAAGCTGAAAAACACCGACCACGTCAACGTCACACATCAGCTTGAAGGTGTTCTTGTCGTCAAGATCTATCACAGAGATGTCAATGTCTATGCCCCTGTGCTCCTTAACAAGATCGCACGTGTTCCTAATCACCGTCAATGTCTTCAGTCCCAGGAAATCAAACTTGATGAGGCCCGCCAACTCTATGTACTTCATGTTAATTTGAGTGATGGCGAGCTCGGATTCTCCATCGTAGTACAGCGGAACCATCGTATCGATTGGATCGTTGCCTATCACGACGCCAGCTGCGTGAAGTGAAGCATGGCGATACAAACCTTCCAGTTGCAGGCTTGTGTTGATCAAGGCGGCGACATTATTATCGTCCTCCATCATGTTGCGAAGCTGCGGCTCCACTTCCAGGGCCTGCTTCAGGTCAACTGGATTTACAGCGTTCTGAGGAACAAGTTTCGAGATCTTATCGACCTGCCCGTACGGCATCTGCATGACCCTACCCACATCGCGAATAACGGCTCTTGCCTGAAGCTTCCCGAACGTGATGATGTGTGCGACCCTATCGTTACCGTATCTATTTTGTACGTACCGTATGACCTCATCCCTTCTATCCTGACAGAAGTCGATATCGAAATCCGGTAGTGAGACGCGTTCTGGGTTGATGAATCTCTCGAACAATAGGCCGTACCTGATGGGATCTAGGTCCGTGATATTTAGGCTCCATGCCACGATGGATCCAGCTCCAGATCCACGACCGGGGCCCACAGGAATACCGTTACCCTTCGCCCACCTCACAAAATCAGATACGACTAAAAAGTAACCACTGAAGCCAGTCGATTTGATGAGGGACAGTTCGTACCGAAGACGTTCCATGTACGCATCAGGGATCTTTGTTTCAGCAGAGTCATTAGGATGATCATTAGATTTTCGGCTACTCATCCTCCATGCCAGTCCATCATGAGCTTGTTTCTCAAGTGTCACAGCCTCCTCATCGACTGTGATATCGGCAAACTTAGGGAACACCGGTACACGCTTCTCTGGGAAGAATGAACATCTCTGAGCGATGACGGATGTATTTATCACGGCCTCTTTAATATCGCTGAACAGGTTGAACATCTCATCGGAGGTCTTGAGGTAATGCTCCGTAGTGACACGTCTCCTATTCTCAGAGATTAAGTACGTCCCATCTGCAATGCAGAGCAAGGCATCGTGAGCTGCATGCATTGACTCGTCCAGGAAGAACACCTCGTTCGTGGCGACGAGTGGAACATGATTCTGTAACGCAAAATCTACGAAGAATGATTCGGTCTCACTCTCTTCTTGTTCTCCGGTACGTGAGATCTCAATGTAGAAGCGGTCCTGAAAGATGGCATGTAACTCTCGGAGTACTCCAGTCGCCTTGTCAACCTCATGCTTTATGAAAAGAGTCCCGGCAACACCCCTAGCTCCGCCGCTCAGAGCTATGATTCCATCATTGTACCTAGCCAGGTTTTCCATAGTGATAGCTTCAGTTCCTCTGTTCTCGATGTAAAAACATGTCATGAGCTTCATGAGATTTTTGTAGCCACGTTCGTTTTGCGAGAGTAGGACGAGCGGCGAGATCGTGTCGTGGATGGTAAAATCAAGCAAGGTTCCCGGAATCGGCTGAATCCCGTGTGCTGCACATTTCAGCGAGAACTCGATCACCCCAAACATATTGTTTGTATCGGTTACTGCGACTGCCGGCGCCCTCAGCTGCTCACACCTACGTACCAGCTCATCCATTTTTACCGCCCCCTCGCAGAGTGAGTACGCACTATGCACCCGAAGATGTATATACGGATTCATGAGCCATAATTAGAGCAGGTAGCTATGCCGGGATTCTATCACAGTACCGTCAGAAGGTCATGCTACGGGTTTATAAAAAGGGACGTAGCATCCATCATTCTCTGTAGCAGCGTCTCAGTAGAAATGTCATTGAATCTAGCAATGTCGGGAACGAGAGACTGGTCAGTCATGCCTGGTTGTGTGTTAACCTCGAGGAAGTAAGCATACTTACCGTCGTACCTGATATCAGCCCTAGCTACTCCTCTGCAGCGACATACGTCGTAAACTGTTTTGGTCATATCATACATCTCATGCCTCTCTGATTCTGGTAGATCGAAATCTACGAGATGCGTCGAGCCGCCTATGTCGTACTTGCTGGAGTAGTCATAGAACGTGGATTTGCACGTAATCTCCACCATACCGATTACCTCTCCATTGAGCACCATCACAGTAAATTCCCGACCAGGGATATATTGCTCAAGCATGATATCCTTACCAAAGTTCCAGTTTGAGTTCCTGATCTTGGCGAGGTCATCTTCATTGAAAATCATGAACACCCCGACGCTAGATCCATTCATTGCTGGCTTGATTACGAACGGATACGGCATCTGCCTACCACCTGGAAGGTTCACATTTGCAAGTTCATCCTCGGTTATATCAACCCAGTTCGCAA
>JAITIT010000071.1 GCA_031279295.1 Holosporales bacterium
GCCGGAATAATTGCCCCCTCCAATGCGACAGCTACATAAATTCGAGCTCTCGCATTTGGAGCACCACAGACTATCTGTAGGGTCTGCGATCCACAGTCTACTGTGCACAGCTTTAGTCGGTCAGCTGACGGATGCTGTTCTGCATTTATTATGTATCCTACAACAAAGTTCTCGAATCTCTTGCTATTGTCGACGATCTCTTCAACCTCAAGTCCGAGATACGGCAGCCTATCGGCAATTTCAGAGTAGGAAGCCTGGGTACACAAATGCTCCCTCAGCCAATCAAAAGTAAACTTCATCTTTCTGCCTGCAAGCTAACCAAACACATGTTGCTCATGTTAGCAAAAATCTATAACCGTGTCTTGGGGGGATTGTATGGCACGTGGAGTTATGTAGAGATAGAATCCACTAGCAACAGACGATCTCGAAATCCTAGCAAGTAGGGATGGAACATCAATACATACGAGGATATCAGCACTGGAAAAAGCTGATGGCCGTAATGTCGGCAAACGGGGAATGGACCAACACAAAATGTACTGTTGGCACTTATCGCTTTAGCGAGATATCTACGGGGGATAGAAGTACACAGCAATAACTCTAGGAAGTAGTGAAGGCGCAATTCTTAGGAGCAGATCTTGATAGAAAGGGTGGAGAGGAATCACACGCGGTACTAACTACAGTTACATATACCTGGTTAGCTCCGAGGTTGATCACCCTATTACAGGATAACATTGACGATCCTGTTTTGCACGACGATGATCTTTTTAGCAGATGATTTACCGTACTTGCTTCCGAGAGTCTCAAAGGCTCTCTGGGTGACCAATTCATCGTCTGCGTTTCTCTCCACAATGAACGTACCTCGAGTGCGACCATTAACCTGAACTGCAATCGTCACGACATCGATAGCTGCTAGCGTCTCGTCATGCTGTGGCCATAGCTCATCGCTGATCTTTGTAGTATGTTCGAGCATCTCCCACATCTCGTGACAGACGAATGGAGCCACAGGATAGAGTACTTTGATAAACGCTTCAAATGCGCATACAAGAGAGTTACAGTCTTCGGTTTCTACCTTATCTTCTATCTCATTGAAAAACTCCCTTATCAAGGCGACGACCTTGTTCAATGAGTTGGTCTCATACTTCTCGGATATCTGCTTGATGTACCTGTGTGTCGGCTTCAGCAAGGTTGTAGTGCCGCGTTGCTCTCTGCGGGACACCAATATTCCAAACACTTTCCACACCCTACGGAGGAATCTGAGAGCTCCGTCCAATGCGTCGGTGTTCCATTCGAAATCTTTCTCTGGAGGCGTATCGGATACTATGAATAGGCGAACCGCATCTACTCCATGCGAGTCAATGATGCCCTCAGGGCTTATCACATTCTTCTTGGACTTGCTCATCTTCTCAGCTGGATATTCAGTTACATAGTTCCCTGAGCCATCAACCATATTGCCATTGGTATCGAGCGTAACATCCGCCGGATACACCCACTCACCAGCATCATTCCTGTACGCTTTGTGAGTTACCATTCCCTGAGTCAGCAAGGCCTTAAATGGTGTACTACCGCTGACATACCCAGCATCCCTGAGCGCCAGCATGAAAAACCTGGCATACAGCAAGTGCAGGACCGCGTGCTCTACTCCGCCTATGTATAAATCCACAGGAAGTGCTGATTTCGCCATTTCCATGTTGATCGGAGTTATTAGCTGCGGATCCAGATACCTCAGGAAATACCATGACGATTCAAAAAATGTATCTAGTGTATCTGTCTCTCTGATGGCATCCTCACCACACTTCGGACATCTCACGTGCTTCCAGGTGGGGTGCTTCTCAAGAGGATTTCCCTTCCCGTCAAACTCAATATCATCAGGAAGTAGAACAGGAGAATCGGCTGGTACATCACCACACGTCGGACACTTGATTATCGGAATCGGACAACCCCAATACCGCTGCCTCGATACGAGCCAGTCTCTTAACCGATATGTAATTTCTCGATGGCCAATTCCAAGCTCCTCTGCGTATTGTATCATCCGCTCCTTCGCTTCGGCAAGATGTAGCCCATCAAGAAATTGAGAATTGATATGCGGGCCATCGCCTATGTATGGGAGCTGGGCTTCTGAGTTGATGACAGGGATTATCGGGAGAGAGTACTTTGTTGCAAATTCGAAGTCTCGCTCATCGTGAGCAGGGCATCCAAAGATAGCTCCAGTGCCATAGTCGATAACCACGAAGTTTGCTATATATACCGGGAGAACCTCACACGGTATTACGGGATGCCTAACATGGAGGCCAGTAAAGATTCCCCTTTTTTCTGTCTTCTCCATAGCTTCCTCCGTCGTCGACATCTTGCTGCATTCATCAACGAATCTCATGATGGAGTTGTCTGTCTGTGCCAGTTTCTTCGCTACCTCATGATCAGGTGAAATTGCTACGAACGATGCTCCGAATAATGTATCTGGCCTTGTGGTGAAGACAACAATGCTCTCGTCCAGTTCAGTGAGCGTGAAGTTGATTATCGTACCACTGGACTTGCCTATCCAATTCTCCTGCATCTTCAGAACCTTATCTGGCCATGCTCCTCTTAGTTCTTCAAGTCCGGCTAGCAGCTCTTCAGCATAGGCCGTGATCCTGAGGGCCCACTGTTCCAGAAATTTCTTCTCTACTACCGCACCGGAGCGCCAGCCCTTTCCGTCTATTACCTGCTCGTTCGCAAGGACGGTCTGATCAACTGGATCCCAGTTGACATATGACTTCTTACGGTAGGCCAACCCAAGCCTATGGAAGTCCAGAAAGATCTTTTGCTCCTGTGTGTAGTAATCTACCGAGCAAGTGCTCAGCTCTCTCTTCCAATCGTACATGTACCCAAAGCATTTGAGCTGCTTCGTCATATCATCGATGTTTGATGTCGTCCACTCTCGCGGATAGCTTCCATTGTTCATCGCCGCATTCTCAGCAGGCATCCCGAATGAATCCCAGCCGATTGGATGAATAACCTTGTACCCTGCCATCCGCTTCCGTCTTGCAACAACGTCTCCAATGGTGTAATTCCTGACATGGCCCATATGAATTTTCCCTGATGGATACGGTAGCATCTCGAGGATGTAACAAACGTCCTTGCACGACAGAACCTCTGTGTTGGACACAGAGAACTCAGATAGTTTAGCATGCCACTTGCATTGGATCGACTTAAAGTCGTATGATGTTCTTGTCACCGGTGAGCCTTGACAGTTCTGTTGGAACATAATGATTGTATGTCGAGCGTCCGGCATTGGTCAACATGGTTGCTGACGATTTGTATTAACAGCTATCGCTATCTAGAGTTTAATTTATCACCCCCCATCACCTAGCACTACTATCAACAATGGTGATGATAGGAACAGGGGTAGTAAGAGGGGGTGAGTACCATGAACATGATAGAGAGGTGGAGAGGTTATCACCTGTGGTGATGATGGATGAGGTAGAGATAG